>JBEGOG010000232.1:0-3613 GCA_041182125.1 Pseudomonadota bacterium | reverse complement strand
GTCCGGGGGGTCATGTCGAGACCCGTCCGGTCAAACAGGGCTCTGCTGAGGATGCGGCCTTCATCATGAAGAACGCCTCCAAGGTCATTATCGTTCCAGGCTACGGCATGGCCGTCAGCCAAGCCCAGCACATCCTGCGCGAAATGGCCGATAAGCTCAAAGAAGAGGGCGTGGAGGTCAAATATGCCATCCACCCTGTCGCGGGCCGCATGCCCGGCCACATGAACGTGCTGCTGGCCGAAGCCAATGTGCCCTATGACGAGGTTTTCGAGCTTGAGGACATCAATAGCGAGTTCTCGACCGCAGACGTGGCCTTCGTTATCGGGGCCAATGACGTGACCAACCCAGCCGCCAAGACCGATCCGACCAGCGCCATCTATGGCATGCCGATTCTCGACGTCGAAAAGGCCCGCACCGTGCTGTTCATCAAGCGCGGTATGAGCTCGGGCTATGCGGGCGTCGAGAATGAGCTCTTCTTCCGTGACAACACCATGATGCTGTTCGGCGATGCCAAGAAAATGGTCGAAGGTAGCGTTAAGGGGCTTTAAGTCGCTTGCTTGCCCCGTCTTCGTGTAGAAGATGGGGCAAGTTTAGTGGTTTCTTAATCGCGACGACGGACTTTCCGGTTAGGCGTCGGGCACCCACTCATGGTCTCTAAAAAATCACGGCTCAAGTTTGATGCGCCAGCGGACCTTTCCAGCGACAAGGCCGCAAAGACGCGTGCGTCCAAGCTGCCGGCACCCCACCTGATTTTTGCGGCCATTGTCGGTCCGATCTTGCTGATCGGCGGTCTTTTGATCGCCTTTCTGGGCGACCCCCATGCGGGCGTGCCGCGGGTCCATATGCCGGTCCTGCCGAAGAACGCAGCCCCTGCGCCGGCAGGGTGGGCCGAGGCCCTCGCAAAGGCTCATGCCGAAGGCCATGCCAAGCCCAAGACCATAACCGAGCCGATGGAACTGTTCACCGAACCACCGAAAGTGGTTCGGGTCTCGGTCGGGGGGCAGGCTGCGCTTGCAGGTCCACCGCCCAGCTGGTCCGGCCCGACCACCGGCCCGCTTCAGCCCGCGCCAATCGCAGGCCTATTCGCCAGTGGCCCTAACGGATCCCTCCCGATCATTGGCGCGGATGGCCGCACCTCTTCAAAGGCCTATGCGCGCCCCTTTAAGTCAGATGGCCGCCCCAAGATCGCCCTGATCGTTCGCGGCCTTGGCCTCAATGCGCGTATCACCCAACAGGCCATCGACGCCTTGCCGCCCGAGACCACCCTGTCCTTCGTGCCCTATGCCGATGGATTACAGACCTGGGTCAATATTGCCCGCGCCAAGGGTCATGAGGTTCTGCTCGAGGTGCCGATGGAGCCTCTGGACTACCCGGACAATGATCCCGGCCCGCAAGGCTTGATGTCAGCGAACCCACCGGCAGAAAATGCCAAGCGCTTGGAATGGGTCATGGGGCGCGCCACCGGCTATTTTGGCCTGACCAACTATCTTGGTTCGAAATTCATTGGCTCGGATGAGGGCATGAACGCCCTGTTCGATGTTCTGCGCCAGCGCGGCCTAGCCTTTATTGACGACGGCACCGCCTTTACGCGCGTGGGTGACGTGCAGCGGGCCTCAGCCGACCGCGTGGTGGATGGACAGCAACTGTCGGCGGACTCTATCGGAAAGCAGCTTGAGGGGTTAGAACTCGCCGCCAAACAAAATGGTCAGGCCTTGGGGGTCGGCAGCGCCTATCCCGTGACGATTGACCAGTTGGCGCGGTGGTCGCGCGAGGCGTCGGCTCGGGGCTTTCAATTGGCCCCGGCCTCAGCGGTGATGACGCGTCGCTAAGGGCGGCAGCGAAGGGTTCGAGATCTATGTCGGATATGTCTGCCTATCGCCCCAATGTCGGGGTCGTTGTCTTTGATCAGCGCGGCCGGGTCTGGCTGGGTCGCCGGGCAGGCACCCAAGGCCCCTATAATTGGCAGTTTCCTCAGGGCGGCGTTGACGACGGCGAAGATCTCGATGCGGCGGCGCTGCGCGAGTTGCATGAAGAGACGGGCATGTCGTCCGTCGCCTTCTTGGCGCGAACGCCCGACTGGATCGTCTATGACTTTCCGCCGGAGCTGTTAGGCACGCCTCGGGCACGGGGCTGGAGCGGTCAAAAACAGGTCTGGTATGCCTATCGCTTCGTCGGAGATGACCACGAAATTGACTTGGCGGCCCATGATGAGATCGAATTTGACGATTGGCGCTGGGCGACGATGGCCGAAGCGCTCGAGGCGATTGTGCCCTTCAAGCGTCAGGTCTATGCGTCCGTTGCTGAGGCTTTCACCGCCTTTGCAAAACCGGTGGATTAATCGCCCCATTTGCAATGTCCTATAGGCGCGCCAAGGATTGGGTCGCTATAGTTCGGGGGTAAGACGCGTCGGCCACGGTGGTGGGCGCAAGGCGAAAAGGACGTTTTCTTGACGCCTATCATAATGGTTCATGGTGCCTTTTGCGGCGGCTGGACGTTTGACCAATTCCGCGCGCCCTTCGAGGCCGCTGGCCACATCTGCCTAACACCAGACCTTCGCGGCGGAGCCCGAAGTGGCAAGACGGCGGGCCTGTCGATGGGCGACTATGCCAGCGATATTTCCGACCTCATTCGAAGCTGCGAGACGCCGCCCGTGCTCATGGGCCATTCTTTGGGCGGACTGGTGGCCCAGATGGCGGCCGCCAAGGCGCAGGTGGCGGGGCTCGTGCTCTTGGCCCCCTCAGCCCCCTGGGGCATTCAGGGCGGCACCATGGAGGAGGCGGTCAGTGCCGTCAGTCTCTATGCGCTCGGCCCGTTCTGGAGCCAGGCCGTGGCACCAGACTATTCCTTAGCCAAGGGCTACAGCCTTGATCGCCTCTCTAGCGCCGATCGCCGGGCGGTGTTTGAGCGGATGACACCCGAAAGTGGCCGCGCCCTGTGGGAGACCCTGAACTGGTGGCTCGATCCCTTCATGACCACCATGGTGCCCGCTGAGCGCATTAAGGGCCCGGTTCTGGCCATTGCGGGCGGACGTGACGTGATCCACCCGCCCGCCACCGTGCGCCAGACGGCCGCGCGCCTGTCTGGAACCGTGTCGGTGTTCCCGGAGATGAGCCACTGGTTGCCCGGTGAGCCGGGCTATCTGGACGTCGCCGCCGCCTGCCTTGACTGGATAGCCGAGCAGGGGCTTTAGGGTTTCCTAGAGCGCGGCGATAAAGTCTGCTTCCGTCTTGGCGGTGATCTCGTCCAGCGACACGCCGGTGGCCAGCGCGGTCAGGCGCATGCCGCCGACCTTCCGGTCGATCTCGAAGACGCCCAGATCGGTGATCAGGAGGTCGACCACGCCTGCACCCGTCAGAGGCAGGTTGCAGCGCTTAAGCACCTTGGGCGCGCCAGTCTTTTCGCAATGGTCCATCACCACGACAACGCGGCGCACGCCTGCGACCAGATCCATGGCCCCGCCCATGCCCTTGACCATCTTTCCGGGCACCATCCAGTTGGCCAGGTCGCCATTTTCGGCCACCTGCATCCCACCCAAGATCGACAGGTTGATGTGGCCGCCGCGGATCATGGCGAAACTGTCCGACGACGAGAAATAGGAGGACTGGGCCAGTTC
>JBEGOG010000231.1:0-6940 GCA_041182125.1 Pseudomonadota bacterium | reverse complement strand
GCTTCCATCTTTGATAAAGGTTCTGGGTCCCCGCCTGCGCGGGGAACACGGAAAGAAAGGGGGGCTTTCCCGCTCTAGGCTTCGACCCCATATATCGTTAGGCTACAGCATGTCTGATCTGTTCGAAGCTGCTGGCCTTTCTGCGCCCCAATCTCAAGGCCATAGTCCGCTCGCCGAACGTCTGCGTCCGCAGGCGCTGGGTGAGGTTGTCGGGCAAGACCATCTGCTGGGACCGGATGGCCCGGTGCAGCGGATGGCGCAGGCGCGGCGGCTATCTTCGATGATCCTCTGGGGCCCTCCGGGCACGGGCAAGACCACCATTGCGCGGTTGCTGGCCAAGGCCGCGGGCTATGAGTTCCAGCAGATATCCGCCGTCTTTTCCGGCGTTGCCGATCTGAAAAAGGCCTTCGAAGCCGCGCGGGTGCGCCGGGCTGCGGGTCAGACGACCTTGCTGTTTGTTGATGAGATTCACCGCTTCAACCGCGCCCAACAGGACGGCTTTTTGCCCTTTGTTGAGGAGGGGGTCGTGACGCTGGTCGGGGCAACGACCGAGAACCCTTCGTTTGAACTAAACGGCGCGCTGCTGTCACGCTGTCAGGTCTATGTGCTCAAGCGCCTTGATGATGCGGCGCTGCATCAGTTGCTGGTCAAGGCCGAAGCCTTTGAGGGGCGGACGCTGCCGCTGGAGCCTGAGGCGCGTGAGGCCTTGGTCGCGCTGGCCGATGGCGACGGTCGCTACCTTCTGACCATGGCCGAGACCCTCTATGCGGTCGGGTCTGCGACGCCCCTGTCGACCGCAGAACTTGGCCGCCTGTTACAAAAGCGCAGCCCGGCCTATGACAAGGACCGCGAGGGTCACTACAACCTGATCTCAGCCCTGCACAAGTCGGTGCGCGGCTCTGACCCGGATGCGGCGCTCTATTGGCTGGCCCGGATGCTGACCGGCGGCGAGGATCCTCTGTTCATCGCTCGCCGGTTGGTGCGGATGGCCAGTGAGGATATTGGCGCGGCCGACCCCTTGTCTCTGGTCGTGGTCAATGCCGCCAAGGACACATACGACTTCCTAGGCTCGCCAGAGGGGGAGTTGGCGCTGGCTCAGGCCTGCGTTCATCTGGCCTGCGCGCCTAAGTCCAACGCGGTCTATACGGCCTTTAAGGGGGCGATGGCGGCGGCTAAGGAGACCGGATCGCTTATGCCACCGGCCCACATTCTCAACGCCCCGACCAAGATGATGAAGGATCTGGGCTACGGGCAGGGCTATGCCTATGACCACGATCAGCCCGAAGGCTTTTCAGGCCAGTCCTATTTCCCAGACGGGATGGAGCGGCGTCAATTCTACAAGCCCAAGGATGTCGGCACCGAGGCCCGGGTGAAGGAGCGCTTGGACCGCTGGAACCAACTTCGCCGCCAAAAGCAGCCGCCCCGTGGCTAAGTCCCCCTTTAGACGCCCACTCAAGCCCAAGGCCCCGCGTGCGATCGACAATCCGATCACCCTGTCGCCGGAAGAGATCGACCTTGTCAAAGCGATGGTCGTCTATCAGGACGACGCCATCATCGTGCTCAACAAGCCGTCGGGTCTGTCCAGCCAAGGCGGACGTGGGCAGGTCCATACACTAGACGAGCATCTGTGGGCCTTTGCGCGATCAAGCGGCAACCGGCCCCGTCTGGTGCACAGGCTGGACCGTGACACCTCTGGGATCATTTTGACGGCACGGACCAAGCCTGCCGCCGCCTTTCTGGGTAAGGCCTTGGCAGCCCGTCGGTTTCGCAAATCCTATCTGGCCCTTGTTGCGCCGGGCGCTCCTGAGCCTCGCAAGGGCCTGATCGAGGTCTGTCTTCGCCGCGATGAGCAGGGGCGCGAGGCCTATATGCGAATCTGTGAGCCGGATCATCCTGATGCCCAAACGGCCAAGACCCGCTATCGGACCTTGAGCGAAGCCGAGGGCGCAGCCCTGATCGAGGCCAGCCCAGAGACCGGACGTATGCACCAGATCCGCGTCCATCTCGCCTCACTGGGACGCCCGATTGCGGGGGATGTGCGCTATGGCGGCGCGTTGATGATCGGCGGCGAGCCGGTTCCGCGCCTGATGCTCCACGCCCAATGGCTCGAATTTCCCCATCCCGACGGCGGCATCCGCCGGATCGAGGCCACGCCGCCAGAGGATTTCATACAGGCCATGACTGCGGCGGGATTGGGGATGGGGTAGAAAACAAGGCCCCCTTCGGCCCTTCAGGCCACTTCCCCCAGAGGGGGAAGATCTTGGAGCGTTAAATCTTCCCCCTCTGGGGGAAGTACCGGCGCAGCCGGGGTAGGGGGCCGCGCGATCACTCAAAACCCCAAGGTGACGTGAGGATAGGCTTGTTTTTGTTGGCGTGACGCACAACAGTCATTTCAAGACAAATATGGTCCGAGCCAAGGGTTCAGGGCCTGCCTGTGAGGAAACAAAATGAACGCGCCGGTCAAATATCCCAACCTGTTTGCGCCTTTGGATCTGGGTTTTACTCAGCTCAAGAACCGGGTTCTGATGGGCTCGATGCATACGGGTTTGGAGGACATTCCCGGCGGTATGGCGCGGCAGGCGGCCTATTTCGCAGAGCGCGCGCGCGGCGGAGTCGGGATGATCATCACCGGCGGCATCGGTCCCAACCGAGAGGCCGGTTCGGGCAAGCTGTCGACGCCGGAAGAGGCGCAGGAGCACCGTCAGGTGACGGACGCGGTCCATGCCGCCGATCCCGATGTGAAGATCTGTCTGCAAATTCTCCATGCCGGGTCCTTGGCCCGCAGCGGCGAGAGCGTTGCCCCCTCGGCCATCCGTGCCCGCATTGCCGCCCATGTGCCCAATGAACTGGACGAGGACGGCATTGAGAAACAACTGAACGACTTTGCCAACTGCGCCGCCCTGGCCAAACAGGCGGGCTATGACGGGGTCGAGATCATCGGTTCGGCGGGCTATCTGCTATCAACCTTCCTTGTCGAGCGGACCAATCAGCGGACCGATCAGTGGGGCGGACCGTTCGAGAACCGCATGCGCTTCCCCGTCGAGGTTGTGCGCCGTGTGCGCGAGGCGGTCGGGCCCGATTTCATCGTGATTTTCCGCATCGCCGCGATGGATATGCTCGAAGGCGGCATGGCGTGGGACGAGGTGGTGACGCTGGCCAAGGCGATTGAGGCGGTCGGCGCAACGATCATCTCGACCCACTTCTGCTGGCACGAGGCGCAGGTCCCGACCATCGCCACCATGGTCCCCCGCGCCGCCTTTGCCCAAGTCACGGGCCGCTTGCGTAAAGACGAGGCGGTTTTGGCGCGCGGCGATGCGGACCTGATCTCGATGGCCCGGCCCATGCTGGCTGATCCGGAGCTGGTGCTGAAGGCCAAGGAAGGCCGCGAGGATGAGATCAACACCTGCATCGCCTGTAATCAGGCCTGTTTGGACCACACCTTCACAGGTCGTCTGACCAGCTGCCTGGTCAATCCACGCGCCTGTCACGAGACCGAGCTGAACTATCTGCCCACCACAGCGCCCAAGCGGCTGGCGGTCGTGGGGGCGGGGCCTGCGGGTCTGGCCTATGCGACCATCGCGGCCGAGCGCGGCCATTCGGTCACGCTCTATGATGGCGCCTCCGAAATTGGTGGTCAGTTCAATCTGGCGCGCCGTATTCCCGGCAAGGAAGAGTTCAACGAGACCCTGCGCTACTATGGCCGCCGCATCGAGCTTCTGGGCATCGATCTTCGTCTGAACACCCGCGTTGATGCGGCGGCCTTGAAGGCCGAGGGCTATGATGAGGTGATCGTCGCCACCGGCATCGAGCCCCGCAAGCCGCAGCTCGAAGGCATCGATCATCCCAAGGTGGTCAGCTATATCGACGTGATCATGGGGCGCGCCACCGTTGGCCAGAAGGTGGCGATCATGGGGGCGGGCGGCATTGGCTTTGACGTGGCCGAACTGATCACCCATGCGGGGGTCTCGGCCTCGATGGATATTGATGTCTTCGCCAAGGAGTGGGGCATCGATTTCGTCAACCATCCGCGCGGCGGTGTCACGGGCGTCAAGCCTGAGGTGGCGACCTCGGGCCGTGAAGTCACCCTTATGCAGCGCAAGAGTGACTCGGTCGGCAAGAGCCTTGGCAAGACCACGGGCTGGACCCACCGGCTGACCTTGCAGCGCCGGGGCGTGAAGATGCTCAACGGGGTCGACTATCAGCGCATCGATGATGACGGTCTGCACATGCTGGTGGGCGGACAGCCTACCGTGATGGATGTGGACACGGTGATTGTCTGCGCCGGTCAGCTGCCGCTGCGCACGCTGTTTGACCAGTTGGAAGCGGCGGGCGTGAAGGCGGCTCTGGTCGGCGGCGCGTTTGAGGCGTCTGAGCTGGATGCCAAGGCGGCCATTCAACAGGCCTCGGTCATGGCGGCGGCTGTCTAGCCACACTGGACAGGGCCTCTTGCCTGCTGCAAAGCCATAGGAACCACTAGACCCAAAAGGGAACTTGACCATGACTGACGGATTTCGCGCCATTGTTCTGCAAGAGGCCGGTAAGCCGGAACTGACCCGGATGACCGATGCTGACCTGATGGCCGGAGACGTCACCGTGGCGGTGGACTATTCGACCATCAACTTTAAGGACGGCTTGGCCCTGACCGGCAAGCTGCCCTCGGCCCGCAAGTTCCCTCTGGTTCCGGGCATCGACTTTGCCGGCAAGGTGGTTGAGTCCTCGCATCCCGGCTTTGCGGTCGGTGACCGGGTGGTTCAGAACGGCTTTGGCGTCGGCGAGAGCCATCACGGCGGCTATGCTGAGCGGGCGCGGGTCAAGGGCGATTGGTTGGTCAAGCTGCCGGACAGCATCTCCAATGCTCGGGCCATGGCCATCGGCACGGCAGGCTATACGGCGGCGCTCTGCGTCGTGGCGCTGGAAAAGGCGGGCATTACGCCAGACCAAGGCGACATCCTCGTCACCGGTGCTGCAGGCGGCGTCGGCAGCGTGGCCATCGCGCTTCTGTCTGGCCTTGGCTTTCGGGTCGTGGCCTCTTCGCGCCGTGCGGACACCGAAGCCGACTATCTGATGGGCCTTGGCGCGTCCGAAGTGATCGATGCGGCGGCCCTGTCGGCAGCTGGCGGTCCTCTGGGCAAGGAGCGTTGGGCCGGAGCGGTGGATTCCGTCGGCAGTCACACCCTCGCCAATGTTCTGGCCGCGACGAAATATGACGGCGCTGTTGCTGCCTGCGGTCTGGCGCAAGGGGCGGACCTGCCCTTGACCGTCATGCCGTTCATCCTGCGCGATGTGTCTTTGCTCGGCGTGGACTCGGTGATGGCCCCGCAATCGAAGCGCATCAATGCTTGGGCGCGTCTGGCCAGCGATCTGGACCTTGCTAAGCTCGACGCCATGACCAGCCATGTCGCGCTGGACGAGGTGATCGGCTTGGGTGCCACCATCCTTGCGGGCGGCGTGCGGGGCCGGGTTGTGGTCGATCTGATCTAGCGCTGAGGACTTCAAGATGACGCCGGGATTGATGCAACAGACGCCGCTGCTGATCACGCAGATCATGCAGTTCGCGGCCCGTGCCCATGGCGCGCGGCCCATCGTGTCCCGGCTCATCGACGAGCCCCTCTGGCGCTATGACTATGCGGGCCTTGCCAGCCGCTCGGCGCAGGTCGCTAAGGCCCTGACCGCGCTTGGGGTTAACGAGGGCGACCGGGTCACCACCTTGGCGTGGAACACCCACCGGCATCTGGAGCTGTTCTATGGCGTACCGGGGCTTGGGGCTGTGCTCCACACCGCCAATCCGCGCCTGTTTGACGAACAGATCATCTATACGATCGAGCATGCGCAGAGCGTTGTGCTGTTTTTCGACAGCAATTTCGCCGATCTGGTCGCCCGCATTGCCCCGCAACTGACCATGGTCAAGACCTTCATCCAGATGTCCGATGAGGCCCGTCATCAGCCCGGTGCGGTCAATGCCCTGTGCTATGAGACCCTGCTAGCGGCTCAGAGCCCGGCCATCACTTGGCCGAGCTTTGACGAGAATGCGGGGGCCTTCCTTTGCTACACCTCGGGCACCACGGGTGATCCCAAGGGTGTGCTCTATAGCCACCGGGCCGTGGTGCTCCATGCCATGGCGGCGGGTCTGGCCAGCGCCTTTGGCTTTACCGCCTTTGATGTCGTCATGCCCTGTAGCTCGCTCTATCACGCCACAGCCTGGGGCCTGCCCTTTGTGGCCCCGATCTGCGGGTCAAAGCTGGTTCTGCCGGGCGATAGGATGGACGGCGATAATCTGCACGACCTGATCGAGGGGGAGGGCGTCACCTTCACCGGCGGCGTGCCGACCATCTGGACCAACTATCTGGCTTGGCTGGACAAGGCTGGAAAGACGCCCGGCACCTTGAAGCGCGTCGTCATCGGCGGGTCCGCCGTGCCGCTGGCCATGGCCCAGCGGTTCCACGAGGCTTATGGCGTCGAGGTCCTCCAGATCTGGGGCATGACCGAGACCTGCCCCTTGGGTGTGGTCGCCACGCCAACGCCTGCTCTGGCCGAGATGGGCGATGAGGCCATGCGCCAAGCCATCTGGACCCGGCAAGGGCGGCTCCAGTTCGGTATTGAGCTGAAGATTGTCACCGAGGACGGGGAGGAGGCACCGATGGACGGCGAGACCTCCGGTGCCCTGATGGTGCGCGGTCCTTGGACCCTGCAACGCTATTTCCGGCAAGAGGCCGACATTACCGACCCAGAAGGCTGGTTCGATACGGGCGACATCGCCACGCTGGACGCCTATGGCTTCATGCGCATCACCGACCGCAAGAAGGACTTCATCAAGTCGGGCGGTGAGTGGATCAGCTCGATTGATCTGGAAAATGTCGCCGTCGCCTGTCCGGGCGTGAAGGTCGCCGCCGTGATCGGTGTGCCCCATCCCAAATGGGAAGAACGCCCCTTGCTGATCGTC
>JBEGOG010000230.1:0-3665 GCA_041182125.1 Pseudomonadota bacterium | reverse complement strand
ATCTCGGGCGGCATGGTGCCGTTCTTTGACCAGACGGTGGACTATTGGAACGAGATCTTGCGGGTCAATCTGATCGGTCCGTTCTTGGCCATCAAGCATGTCGCGCCGCACCTGATCAAACAGGGCAAGGGCTCGATCATCTGTACCGCCTCGGTGGCGGGCATCCGCGCCAATGCGGGTGGTTCGCCCTATTCGGCATCCAAGGCTGGGGTGATCTCGCTGGTCCAGACCAGTTCCAACGCCTTTTACGGCACCGGCGTTCGCGTCAATGCGGTCTGCCCCGGCCTGATCGAGACCGGCATGACCAAGCCGATCTTTGACAATGCCCGGGCGCGCGGCAACGAAGACAAGATCGGCCAACTCAACCCCATGGGCCGCTATGGCGAACCCGAAGAGATCGCCAATATGGTCCTGTTCTTGGCCTCGGACGAGGCCTCCTATGTCAATGGCCAGGCCTTCCCGGTTGACGGTGGCCTGACCTCGACCCTGCCCTTCGTTAAGCCCCGCACGAGCTAAGCCCGAACCATCAAAGACTAACGATCAGACATTAGCGCGCGCTCAATTGACGAAATTGGGCGCGCGTTTTTGCATGCTGGAGAGCACGGCTTCGATCTGGTTCGGCGAGCCGATCAGGGCCGATTGCTCAACACTTTCAGCCAGCAGGATGGCCCGTTGGTCGCCATCATCGGCAAGGTTCATCAAACGCTTATCAGCACGAATAGCATCAGGGTTCTTCGATGCCACATCGCGAGCAAAGGCCAGCGCTTCGGCATAGGGATCGGCGCAGACCCGCGTGGCGAGACCAAGGCTCAGGGCCTCTTCGCCGGTAAATTGGCGGCCGCTATAGGTCAGTTCGCGGGCCTGATCATCGCGGATCAGACGGCGCAGCAGGGCAATGCCGGCCATATCGGGGACCAGACCCCACTTAATCTCCATCACCGCCATGCGGGCATCGGGCGTCACAAAGCGCATGTCGGCACCAAGCGCCAACTGAAAGCCGCCGCCAAAGGCCACGCCATGGACCGCAGCAATGACTGGAACCGGAATTTCGCGCCAGACCAGCACGGCATGCTGAGCGCGGTTGGCACCGGCCGCGGTGCGCGGGGTCTCGACCAGACCGGTCCCACCCTTGCGCTCGCCCGAGGCCATCTTGTCGAAATTGCCCATGTCCAGTCCGGCGCAGAAGGCGCGGCCAGCCCCCGACAGGACCACGGCGCGAACACCCGCTTCGGTCTTCAACCGCTCACCGGTCTTGATCAAGGCTTCGAACATGGCGTCGTCTAGCGCGTTCATCTTATCGACGCGAACCAAACGCACGTCAGCAACGCCGTCTTGGATGTCTACTGTGATACGATCTTCCATAGGGGCCTCTCCCGAAACTTGACGGTCGTTTGCTCGACCTTGCCTTTGAGGTGACGATATATCTAGGCCTTAGCCCTTGTCAGCCCAGACCTTAGGTCAACCTCGTGCTCAAACGGGACGAAATTTCATGGCGATGCCGTTCATGCAATAGCGCTTGCCGGTGGGCGCTGGGCCGTCGTCGAAAACATGACCCAGATGACCACCGCAGCGGCGGCAGTGAACCTCTATGCGCACACTGAACAGGGACCGATCAATCGAGGTGCGCACCGCATCCTTGATCGGGCGAATGAAGCTAGGCCAACCGGTGCCCGAGTCGAACTTGTCTTCCGAGCGATAGAGATCAAGGTTACAGCCTGCACAGACAAAGACCCCTCGGCGCTTTTCGTGATCCAAGGGGCTGGATCCTGCTCGCTCGGTGGAATGATCTCGCAGAACCGCAAACTGGTCCGGCGTCAGGCGCTTGCGCCACTCGGATTCGCTGAGTGTGACCTCAAACCGCTCGCCGCTGGTGGACGCCGCAAAGGCCGAGGCCTGGGCCGCCGCATTGATCAGAAGGGCCGAACCGGCGGCCTTAATCAGAAGCTGTCTACGATCGATCATATCCGTCGCTCCTTAGGGTCTGAAGGGGTTCTAGGCGGTCCACCCAGAGGGTGAGCCCTGACGTGTCAACAACGCCCTAAGATAGTGCGAATAGCTCGATGATCCATTGAAAATGGTCTGGGCGCGCAAGGTCTGCTCATCGATGAAGCCCATATGGAGGGCAACCTCTTCGGGACAAGCGATCTTGAATCCCTGACGTTTTTCTAAGGTGCGGACAAATTCAGCCGCTTCCAACAGGCTATCGGGCGTACCCGTATCCAGCCAAGCATAGCCGCGCCCCATCAACTCGACCGACAGGCGGCCTCGCTCCAGATAGGTGCGGTTGACGTCGGTGATCTCATATTCCCCCCGAGCCGAGGGCTTGAGGTTGGCAGCAATATCGACCACCGCCTCGTCATAGAAATAGAGCCCCGTCACCGCCCAGTTAGAACGCGGCGACACCGGCTTTTCCTCGATGGAGATGGCGCGTTGTTGCTCATCGAACTCGACCACGCCGTAGCGTTCGGG
Source organism: Pseudomonadota bacterium (assembly GCA_041182125.1). Lineage (GTDB taxonomy): Bacteria > Pseudomonadota > Alphaproteobacteria > Caulobacterales > Caulobacteraceae > CAISGS01. The sequence continues at coordinate 1,196 of JBEGOG010000230.1, read as the reverse complement.
GTCTTGCACATGATAGGCGAAGACGGTTGCGCCCGCGCCATTGGTCTGGGCTCGGCCCAGCAACTCCGGCAGACCTTGGCCATAATAGATATTGTCGCCAAGGATCAGGCAAGAGGGCGAGCCCGCCACAAAATCTGCCCCGATGACATAGGCCTGAGCCAAACCATTGGGTTCAGCCTGGGTGCGATAGGACAGGGACAGCCCCCACTGCGAGCCATCTCCGAGCAGATTTTGAAACTGCGGCAGGTCATGGGGCGTGGTAATCAGCAAAATATCCCGCACACCCGCCAGCATCAGGGTGGTTAGGGGATAGTAGATCATCGGCTTGTCATAGACCGGCATCAACTGCTTGGAGGTGACGAGGGTCATGGGGTGCAGGCGCGATCCGCTGCCTCCGGCCAAGATGATACCCTTCATGCGTCTTGTCCTTCTGGGGAGGTCGCGATGTCCTTCAATATGTGATCCAGCGCCTTTGTCCAAGTCATGGGTTGCCAATCGGCTAGGCTCGCGAATTTCGAACTGTCTAGGCGAGAATTGGCAGGCCGCACGGCGGGGGTGGGATAGTCGGCCGTTGTGATCCGGTTCACGCGGGCGCTCGGAAGGCCAAGCGCTGTGGCTCGCTCGAAGGTGGCCTGCGCCAAATCGGCCCAGCTGGCATCGTCGGCACCGGCTGCATGGTAGAGACCGGCCATTGAGGGGTCCTTAGCCAAGAGGTCCAGAGCCGCCAGTCCGGCCTGCGCAACCGAGGCAGACCAGGTTGGTCGCCCAAACTGATCGGCCACCACACCGATCTCATCGCGGCTCGCCGCCACGCGCAGCATCGTCTTGACGAAGTTGCTGCCAAACGCCCCCACGACCCAGGCTGTTCGCAGTACAATCGCCCTGCCGCCAGCGGCTAAAACCGCCTGCTCGCCTGCCAATTTTGAATGGCCATAGACAGACTGAGGGCCGGTCGCGTCATCTTCTCTGTAGGGCCGATCGAAAAGGCCATCGAACACATAGTCGGTCGAATAGTGGATGAAGCCAATGTCCTGAGCCGCGCAGGCCTTCGCCATCTGACCGGGAGCGTGAGCATTAAGTTGGAAGGCCTGAGCCTCTTCCTGTTCGGCCCGGTCGACGGCGGTATAGGCGGCGGCATTGATCACGGCGCTAGGCTTGATCTGAGCGATCAGAGCGCCGGGGTCACCGCCAGCGGC
>JBEGOG010000229.1:0-3692 GCA_041182125.1 Pseudomonadota bacterium | reverse complement strand
GCGCGGGAGATGATCTCGACGTTGCCGCCCAGATAGGCCAGCTTGCGACCGAAGGCTTCACGCGACACACCGCGCTGAACCATCAGGTCCAGAGCCCGTTCGGCTTGACCGATCGAGCGCATGCAGTGGTGGATACGGCCAGGGCCAAGGCGCAGTTGCGAGATCTCGAAGCCGCGGCCTTCGCCGAGCAACATGTTCTCTTTGGGCACGCGCACATTGTCGAACAGGATGTGCATGTGGCCGTGCGGCGCATCGTCTTCACCGAACACGTGCATGGGGCCGAGGATCTTCACGCCTGGGGTGTCGATAGGCACGAGGATCTGCGACTGCTGCTTGTGCGAAGGGGCGTTCGGGCTGGTCTTGACCATGGTGATCATGATCTTACAGCGCGGATCGCCAGCACCGGAGATGTAGAACTTCTCGCCGTTCATGACCCATTCGTCGCCTTCGAGGACGGCGGTCATGCCGACGTTCTTGGCGTCCGACGAGGCGCGGTTTGGCTCGGTCATGGCGAAGGCCGAACGGATTTCACCGCTCAGCAGAGGCTTCAGCCACTTTTCCTTTTGGGCAGGCGTGCCGACCCGTTCCAACACTTCCATGTTGCCGGTGTCTGGTGCCGAGCAGTTCATGGTCTCGGAGGCCAGCGGGTTCTTGCCCAGTTCAACGGCTATATAGGCATAGTCGAGGTTCTTGAGGCCCTCGCCGGTTTCGGCGTCAGGCAAGAAGAAGTTCCACAGGCCCTCGGCCTTGGCCTTGTCCTTGGCGGCTTCCAGCACTTCGAGCTGACCGGGGGCATAGCTCCAGCGATCGGCGCGACCTTCACCCAAGCGGTCGAACTCGACGGACATGGGCTGAACGGTTTCGGCGATGAAGCGCTTCACATGCTCCAAGAGCGGAATGGCGGATTCAGAAATTCTCAGATCGTTCAGATCGTCGTTAGGATTGAAACCAAAGGCCGTCCCGGCCCTCCCTTGCGCTTTAGTCACTGCTTTTTCCCTTTTTTCATCTTCGTGAGCAGACATTAAAACAGACGTTTGAACTACGCTAGCCAGAACCTGTGCCACAAGGCCTGTTTCGTTGCCGCACCCCCGACATCTCGGTCCGCTTGGGGGATAAGGGGACGCGACATTTCAAAAATAGCCCATACTATCGACGCTAACCGAACAGACTCGGTTGTGAAATTGGTGTCGGGAGCCTGTCTTGGTTCGTTTGCGTGTCATTGATCTAGAAACCACCGGCACCGAGCCGCCTGCTGAAATTATCGAGTTTGGCCGTGCGGATCTGGTGGCTGATGGCGACAGCTACCGTGTCGAGCGGGCGATGGCGCGGCTCTATCGGCCACTTCACGGCATCCCTCCTGAAACTATGGCCGTTCATCACATCACCGACGAGGACTTTCCGCCAGAAACACCGGTCTGTACGGACGAGCTTCTTCGCAGGGCGGTCTGGGGCGGCGAGGCCCCAGATGTTCTGGTCGCTCACAACAGCGCCTTCGAGCAACAGTTCGTCACGCCCGCCATTACCGACAGTCTGCCGTGGATCTGCACCTACAAGGTCGCGCTGCGCGTTTGGCCCGATGCCCCGCGCCATACCAATCAAGTTCTGCGCTATTGGCTTGGGCTGAAACTTCCCGCTGAGCATGCCATGCCGCCCCACCGCGCTGGACCCGATGCTTGGGTGTCGGCCAATATCTTGGCCGCGATGATGCCGCTGGCCACGGTCGAGCAGATGATCGCTTGGACGCTCGAGCCGAAACTGATGCCGAACATCCCCTTTGGTAAACATCGCGGCATGGCCTGGACCGAGGCCCCGCAAGACTATTTGAACTGGATGGCGCGCCAAACCGACATGGATCAGGACGCCATTTGGAACGCTAAACGAGAATTAGCGCGTCGGGCGGGCTAACCTATGCCCTTAAGTGATGGCCATGGAGCCATTTTGCCAAAGTCGCATTTGTTCCATCCAGGCGGCGAGTCTATTCTCTTGGCTGTCTCGCCCAAACCCCTAAGGTCAAAAGCTGCGCGGCTCTTTGCGGCGCACATGTCTTCCAGCAGGATCTTTTCATGAAAACTCACGCGCGTGCGGTCGTCATTGGCGGCGGAGTCGTCGGTGTCAGCACCCTTTACCATCTGGCCAAGCTGGGCTGGAGCGACGTGGTTCTGATCGAACGCAAGGAGTTGACCTCCGGCTCCACCTGGCACGCGGCGGGCCTGCTGCCCCTGTTCAATCTGAGCTACTCGGTTGGCCAGATGCACAAATATTCTGTGGGCTTCTATCCCACCCTCGAGGCTGAGACCGATCTGAAGGTCGGCTTTAGCAATGTCAGCAACATCCGTCTGGCCCGGACCAAGGACCGGATGGACGAGTACAAATATTATGCCGGCGTGGCCAAGACCATCGGCGTTGACGTCAAGTTCCTGACCCCTGCCGAGGTGAAGGAAATCTGGCCCCTGTGTGAGACCGACGACCTGCTGGGCGCGATCCAGCATCCGGATGACGGCTATATCCAGCCCGCCGACCTGACCCAGGCCTTGGCGCGCGGCGCGCGTGATCGCGGTGCAACCATCTATCGCCAGACCTCCGTGACCGGCATTGTTCAGCAGGCCAATGGCGAATGGCTGGTCCAGACCGATCAGGGCGACATCACCTGCGAGCACGTCATCTCGGCGACCGGCAACTTTGCCCGCCGCACGGGCGCGATGGTCGGCCTTGATGTGCCGGTCATTCCGGTCGAGCACCAATATATCGTCACCGAAGCTCACCCTGCCATTCAGGCCCGCAAGGCCGCTGGTCTGCCCGAGATGGGCGTTCTGCGCGAGAGCGACAGCTCTTGGTACATGCGCGAGGAGGCCGGTGGCCTGTTGCTTGGCCCCTACGAGGTCGGCGCGCCGGTTTGCTATGTCGACGGTCCCGATCCGCAGTCGGAATATGAGCTGTTCCAAGAGGACCTCGACCGTCTGGCCCCTCATATTGAAACCGCCATCACCCGCGTTCCGGCCTTTGGTGAGGTCGGCGTCAAGCGCGTCTATAACGGCGCTATCGCCTATACGCCCGATGGTAGCCCCATCGTGGGCCCGGCTTGGGGTCTGAAGAACTTCTGGCTCAATGAAGGCCACAGCTTTGGCGTCACCGCTGCGGGCGGCGCAGGCTGGCAGCTGGCCCACTGGATCGTCGATGGCGAGCCGACCATCGACATGATGGGCGTCGATCCACGCCGCTTTGGCCCCTATGCTGGCCAGGGCTATCTGACCGAAAAGAACGAAGAGGCCTATGCCAAGGTCTTTACCCCGCACTATCCCGATGAAGAACGCACCGCCGCGCGCGGTCTGCGCCGCACCCCCTGCTATGACCGGATGAAGGCGCTCGGCGCGGTGTTCGGCTCGATCTATGGCTGGGAGCGCCCCAACTGGTTTGCGCCAGAAGGCTACGCCCTAACCGAGGCCGATCTCGACAAGCCCGACGTGCTGCTCAACGAGAACCACCCTGAACAGGTGGATGGCGAGCCGATCCGCGAAAAGTGGAGCTTCCGCCGTTCCAACTATTTCGAGCATGTCGGGGCCGAATGCCGTCACGTGACCACCAAGGTCGGCCTTCAGGACATGAGCGCCTTTGCCAAGTTCGAGGTCTCTGGCCCCGGTGCAGAGGCTTGGCTCGACGGGTTGTTCACCAACAAGGTGCCCTCGGTCGTCGGC
>JBEGOG010000228.1:0-3692 GCA_041182125.1 Pseudomonadota bacterium | reverse complement strand
AGGGGCCTTCGTCGTCACGGGTTTCGCTGGCGTGGTCCTTCGGTTCTTCATCATCTTCAACTCCGACTGGGGTAAAGATGAGCCGCAAACCCTACGCTACGCAATCACGCCAAACTGTTCCATGGGCGCTGATGGCGGACAGCACAGATCCGATCTGGCTTGCACTAAGAACGCGCAGTTCTTGCGCGCGATTGATAAGCTCAACATAACTTGCTTGCGCGAGCTCCAGATTCCGGGTCAGGTTGACCACTTCCCGCTGGGTTTCCGGCAGGTTCGTGATCCCTGCCTGCAATTCAACAAGACGGCCTTGCAGCGCCTGCCTTGGATGCCGCCAACCAAGCGGTCTATGCCAGCCTCTTGCCGCAAGCCGCTCAGATCGATGCGGCGGTCCACAAGGTTGTGGGCCTTGATGCAGGGTCTGAGGCGACCGCCACGGCCCCTAAGGCTGCGCCGCCGCGTCAGGTGTCACCGTTCGAAGTTGATCGGGCAGGGGTGACAGAAACCTCGGCGCTGACCGTGAAGACCCCTCAGAGCCATCCGTCAGCCGCTTCTGGTGCCTAACCGTTCCAAACGGTGGTGAGGGCGGCGATGTCTGGGCGTACCCGCTCGAGCGGGGCGTCCTTAGCCGTGCCGATATAGATAAAGCCTGCCACCCGCTCGCCCGGCACAAGGCCTAGCAAAGCGCACGCCTTGGGGTCATAGGCGTACCAGTCTGTGATCCAGTTGGCCCCAAAACCGGCAGCAGAGGCTGCATTGATGAGGGTCGAGCAGACCGCACCTGCCGACAAGACCTGTTCCCACTCTGGGATTTTGTCACCCGTCACGTGCGAGACCACGGCCACCGCGAGGGGCGGGGTGTTGAGCTTGACCAGCGCCCCGGTGGCCTTTTCGGCGTCAGGACGCTCACCCGCGACGGCCGCGAGCCGTTCAGAAAAACGGGCCTTGGCATCGCCTTCCAGAATGATGAAGCGCCAAGGAAATAGCTTGCCATGGTCGCTGACCCGCGCGGCAATGCGCAGCAGATCCTCTAGGGTCGCCGCATCTGGCCCGGGGGCCATCAGCGTGGAGGCAGAGGCAGACCGGCGCAGGGCCAAGAAGGCGAGGACAGCGTCGTTGCGGTCGCCCAGCGGCAGAGGTGTACCAAATTCAGGGGCCTGTGGCAGGTTCAAGGACATGGTGTGTAACTTTCTCTGCTTCTGGGCCCGATGGTTGTAGCTATAAACCCTTAGAGCCAACGGCAATGGGCCAAATGATGAGGGGCCGAGTTCATGGTGGATAAACCCAGTTGGATGACCCCCAAGGGACCGGCTTGGCAAAGGCTGGCCCATCGACCGATCTATAAGAACCCTTGGATCACTCTCGATGAGTTTGACGCCGTCGCGCCAACCGGTGCCCAGGCGCTCTATGGATTGGTGGGAATGACGAACCTCGCCATCGGAATATTACCCCTACATTCTGACGGTACTGTGACACTGGTCGGCCAACATCGCTTTCCATCGGGCACCTATTCTTGGGAGATACCCGAGGGCGGCGGGGCTAAGGATATTGACCCTCTCATCTCGGCCAAGCGCGAACTGCGCGAGGAGGCGGGGCTAGAGGCGCAAGAGTGGCATCAGGTGCTTGATTTTGATGTCTCGAACTCTGTTACGGATGAGCGCGGCCTTGGTTTCTTGGCTCTAGATCTGTCGGCCGTGCTGGTAGAGCCCGATGAAACCGAGGTCTTTGCCATGGCCCGCGTGCCCTTCAAGGAGGCCCTGTCGGTGGCTTTAGCAGGGCATATGCGCGATTTGATAACCCTCGCCATGTTACTTCGCGCTCATCACATGGCCGTCAATGGCGAGATCAGGCGCGACTTGGCAGAACTTATGCTAGGATGATCCGCTCGTTGGAACGGGATTGAGGACTAGGATCGATGCCAAACCGCTTGGAAGTCGTGTCAGCGCACACTGTCCCGTCCGTCTGGGCTGCCTTGCGTAACGAGGCCGCCCACCTGGCCAAGACTGAGCCAACGCTCGGGTCGATGCTCAATGCTGTGGTGTTGAAGCACGATAATCTGGCCTCGGCCCTATCCTACCAATTGGCGCGCAAGCTGAGCGACGAAGAGCTGCGTGCCATGAGCATGCGGGAAATTGTCGAAGAGGCCTTTGCGGCTGATCCCAGCCTCGTGACCAGCGCCGAAGCCGACCTGCGCGCCGTGTTCGAGCGTGATCCGGCCTGTAAGGGCTATGTCCAGCCATTCCTATTCTTCAAGGGCTTCCAAGCCCTACAGACCTATCGCGTGGCCCATTGGCTGTTTGGCCAAGGGCGTGAGACGCTGGCCTTCTATCTTCAGAGCCGCTGTTCAGAACTGTTTCAGGTCGACATCCATCCAGGCGCGGTGATCGGATCGGGCGTGTTCTTCGACCACGGCACCGGCATCGTGATCGGCGAGACAGCGGTGGTCGGTGATGATGTCTCGATGCTGCATGGCGTGACCCTAGGCGGCACCGGCGCGGAACGGGGGGACCGTCACCCCAAGATCGGCCGCGGCGTGCTGCTGGGCGCGGGCGCAAAGGTCCTCGGCAATATCCATGTCGGTGACTATGCCAAGGTCGCGTCTGGTTCGGTGGTGCTCAAGCCTGTCCCGCCCCATTGTACGGCGGCGGGCGTTCCGGCCCGACTGGTCAATTGCCCAACCGGAGACGAGCCCGCGCGGACCATGGACCACACGCTCGCTGAAGCTGTGTACGACTACGTCATTTAGCCAAGTGGGGGTTGCTCTGAGCGCGTATGACGCTAGGGTCCGCTCAAGACTGAACACTCGTTTCTAACCGCAGGAGGTCCCATCATGGACGCCAAAGCTATGGCCCGTATCGAGGCCCACCTGAAGTCCACCTTCGCCAATGCCACGGTGAACCTGAAGGCTCGCCCTAAGCAAAAGGACTCTGCTGAGGTCTATGTCGGGGATGAATTTATCGGCGTGGTCTTCGAAGATGAGGACGAGGATGGTTCCTACATGTTCGAGATGGCCATCTTGGCCGAAGATCTGAACGGCTAAATGCAAATGGCGGAGGGCTCTCACCCCCCGCCATTCTTTTAAGTGGGCTGAGCTTTAGAGAACGCCCAGCATCTCAGCCACCAGCGGGTGGCGGACAATATCGACATCGGCAAGCCGAACGACAGCCACATTGTCCAACGCCTCGAAACGGTTGGCGACCTCGGCCAGGCCAGACACCCCTGGAAGCAGGTCTGATTGGTGCGGATCGCCCGTCACCACCATGGTCGAATGCCAGCCCAGACGGGTCAGCAGCATCTTCAGTTGGGCATAGGTGCAGTTCTGCGCCTCGTCCATGACGACGAAGGCATTGTTCAGAGTGCGCCCGCGCATGAAGCCCAGCGGCGCAATCTCAATGGCCCCTTCGGCCATCAGGGCTCGCACCCGCTTCATCGACAACCGGTCCGCCAGCGCGTCGAAAAGCGGCCTCAGATAAGGGGCGAGCTTGTCTTCCATATCACCGGGCAAGAAGCCGATGGATTCGCCTGCATCCACCGCTGGCCGCGAAAGCACGATGCGGCCCACTGTTCCGGCCTCTAGCGCCTCGACGGCCTTGGCAATGGCCAGATAGGTCTTGCCCGTGCCAGCGGGGCCCAGAGCCAGCACCATGGCCTTGGCGTCGATGGCGTCCATCAACTGTTTTTGACCCGCTGACTTA
>JBEGOG010000227.1:0-3720 GCA_041182125.1 Pseudomonadota bacterium | reverse complement strand
CGCCCCATCAATCCAAGGCTGAGGCTCGACCGTCGCGCCCAGCGCGCGCAAGGGGGCGGCTAGGGTTTCAAAATTGCCCGGCCAACGTTCATCATGCTGATGGTTGTCTGGCGAGGGAACAAGGATCGCAATATGGGGCTTTGAGGTCATTTTTCCGAGGTAACGTGCCTTTAAGGGACTGGCAACGGGAACCATGCGCAATTGGTCCGCTTGCGCCTTTGCCCTCAGACGTCAGTCAGACTATAGGAGGGCATGCTTTTTGTGCTTTTCAGGTAGTTGCCGCCCATGACCGCCCAATATGACGTCGCCGCCATCGGCAATGCCATCGTCGATGTCATCTCGCCCGCCAATGACGCTTTCCTTGTGGCAGAGGGCATGGCCAAGGGCTCGATGGCCCTGATTGATGATGATCGGGCCGCACAGCTCTATGATCGCATGGCGGCGGGGATCGAGACCTCCGGCGGATCTGCGGCCAATACAGTGGCGGGCATTGCCAGCCTTGGCGGCACAGCGGCCTATATTGGTAAGGTGGCTCAAGATCAGCTCGGCGATGTCTTTGCCCATGATATTCGCGCCATCGGCGTTCAATTCGACATTCCGCGCCTGCTCGATGGTCCCGCAACCGCACGCTGCCTGATCAATGTGACGCCTGATGGTCAAAGGACCATGTCGACCTTTTTGGGCGCGTCCAATCAGTTGACCGCCGCAGATGTCGATCCTGACCTGATCACGGCGTCGAGCATCCTCTATCTGGAGGGCTATCTGTTCGATCCAGAAGCCGCCCGCCGCGCCTTTGCCAAGGCCACCGCCATTGCCCGCACCAATAGCCGGATGATCGCCCTGACCCTGTCCGACAGTTTCGTCGTTGAGCGCCACCGCGCCGCGCTCCTCGGCTTTATCGACAGCGAGGTCGACATCGTCTTTGCCAATGAGGCCGAGATCTGCGCCCTGTTCGAAACCACCGACGTCAATGCGGCCATCGACGCCATGCGCGGCCGGGCCAATATTGCAGCCGTCACCCGCGGCGAGCACGGCTCGACCATCTTGGCCGGGGATCAGATTCATCAGATTGCGGCTAGCCCGGTCGGTCACGTGCTCGACACCACCGGCGCAGGCGATCAATATGCTGCGGGCTTCCTCTTTGGTCTGGCACGGGGCCGGTCCTTCGATGATTGCGGCCGACTGGGATCTCTGGCTGCCGCCGAAGTCATTTCTCACTATGGTCCCCGCCCACAGGTCTCTCTTAAGGACCTTGTCGCCCAAGCTGGCCTTTAAAAGGAGCCGTCCCCATGGCTGCACCGAGAACCGCCGAAGTTGTTCGCGAAACCAAAGAGACCTACATCCGGGTCACGATTGATCTGGACGGGACGGGCAAGGCTCAGGTCTCGACCGGTATTGGCTTTTTTGACCACATGCTCGACAGTTTCGCGCGTCACGGCGGCTTTGATCTGACGGTCGAGGCCAAGGGTGATTTGCATATCGACTTTCACCACACGGTCGAAGATGTCGGCATTGTTCTGGGTCAGGCCATGGCCAAGGCTCTCGATGGCTTTGCCGGTATTCGCCGGTTCGGCCATGCTGAAATCCCGATGGACGAGACCTTGAGCCGCTGCGCCATTGACCTGTCCAACCGGCCCTATCTGGTCTGGAAGGTGGCCTTCAGCCGTCCAAAGATCGGTGATTTCGACACCGAACTGTTCAAAGAGTTCCACCAGGCCTTCGCCATGAATTCTGGGGCCTGCGTGCACCTCGAATGTGCCTATGGCGAGAACAATCACCATATTGCCGAGAGCGGCTTTAAGGCGCTGGCGAGAGCCCTTCGCACCGCCGTGGAGATTGATCCCAAGACCCAAGGCCAAGCGGCCTCGACCAAGGGCGTTCTGTAACCGCGCCGATGCAAAAGATTGTTCTGATTGATTACGGCTCTGGAAATCTGCGTTCGGCTCAAAAGGCCCTCGTGGCAGCAGCAGCGACTCTGGGCGGTGCTTTCGACATCTGCGCCAGTGATGATCCCAAGATCATTGCGGCTGCCGATCGTCTCGTGCTGCCCGGCGTCGGGGCCTTTGCCGCCTGTATGAGGGCGCTCGGTGAACGCACCGGCGTGATCGAGGCCATGACCGAAGCGGTTCAACAGGGCGCAAGGCCGTTCTTGGGGGTCTGTGTCGGCATGCAGCTCTTGGCCGAGCGCGGTCTAGAGTTCGGCGAGACGCAGGGCCTTGGCTGGGTCGGCGGAGAGGTTCGTCCCCTCACACCCAGCGACCCGCACTGCAAGATCCCCCATATGGGCTGGAACGCACTCGAAGAGATGACCGACCATCCGCTGTTGCGCGGGCTTGAGGTCGGCGCGCACATGTACTTTACCCATTCCTACGCCCTGTTCCCCAGCGACCCGAGCGATGTCATAGCTGAGGTCGATCACGGTGGGCGCTTTACCGCCGCCGTGGCCAAGGCCAATGTCGCGGGCGTGCAGTTTCACCCTGAAAAATCACAATCGGCAGGCCTGCGCCTGCTCGCCAATTTCCTGGAGTGGCGGCCATGATACTTTATCCCGCCATCGACCTGAAGGACGGCCAATGTGTGCGTCTGCTCCATGGCGACATGGATAAGGCCACCATCTTCAATAGCTCGCCCGCCGATCAGGCCGCTCGCTTTGCCGCGGACGGGTTTGAGTGGCTGCATGTTGTCGACCTCAATGGCGCAATCGAAGGCCGACCCGTCAATGCCGATGCGGTCAGCGAAATCTTGCGCACCATCTCTATTCCTGTGCAGCTCGGCGGCGGCATTCGCACCTTCGAAGCGGTTGAGCGTTGGATCGAGGCCGGGGTGAGCCGGGTCATTTTGGGCACAGTCGCTGTGCGCGATCCCGACATGGTTCGCCGCGCCGCCGCTGCCTTTCCAGAGCAGATCGCGGTGGCCGTGGATATTCGCGATGGGATGGTGGCGGTCGATGGCTGGGTCGGGGCATCGGATCTCGATGCCGTCACCCTGTCGCGCCGGTTCGAGGATGCGGGGGTCGCAGCCCTGATCGTCACCGATATTGGCCGTGATGGTGCCCTGACCGGGGTCAATGTCGAGGCTGTCGGTGCCGTAGCCGACGCGGTCAATATCCCCGTTATTGCATCGGGTGGCTTTGCCTCGGTTGATGACATTACCCGCCTTCAGGCCCGTCCGGGCGTGGCTATCGCCGGAGCGGTTCTTGGTCGGGCCCTCTATAACGGAGCCATTGTTCCTTCAGAAGTGCTCGCCGCCGCGCAAAAGCGCCGCGCGGCCTAAGGACAGAACATGCTGAAGGTCCGCGTCATTCCCTGCCTCGACGTCAAGGACGGCCGCGTGGTCAAGGGCGTCAATTTCTTGGCCCTGCGCGACGCCGGTGATCCGGTTGAGCAGGCCAGAGCCTATGACGCCGCCGGAGCCGATGAACTGATGTTCCTCGACATCACGGCCAGCCATGAAGGCCGGGGCGCGATCTTGGATGTGGTATCACGCACGGCAGAGGTCTGTTTCATGCCGGTTTCGGTCGGCGGCGGCATTCGCGCTGTTGAAGATGCTCGGCGTCTCTTGCGCGCCGGTGCCGACAAGATTTCGATCAATACGTCAGCAGTTGAAAACCCTGCGCTCCTATCCGATGCCGCCGATGCCTTTGGCTCGCAATGTGTGGTCGTGGCCATCGATGCCAAGGCGAGGGCCGATGGCTCGGGCTGGGAGGTCTTTACCTATGGC
>JBEGOG010000226.1:0-5398 GCA_041182125.1 Pseudomonadota bacterium | reverse complement strand
GGCAATGGCTGGCGCAGGGAAGGCCGGTGCGCATTCCCTTGCCAGAAATCCAAATCTTCGGCGGCGGTGCCCATGCTGGTCGCCGGACCGATGTGCAAGATGTCATGGTCATGGCACCCAAGGCCGGGTCTTTCCGTCGCGCGCTGGAGATCACCGCCGATGTCTATCGCGCCGCTGGACAACTGATGGAGGCGAGGGGGCCGATCACGGGGGTCGCCGATGAGGGTGGATGGTGGCCGAACTTCACCTCGAACGAGGATGCCCTCGACGTCCTGACCCAAGCCATAGAGCGGGCCGGATACCGGGCCGGGGAAGAGGTATTCATCTCGCTCGACATCGCCGCCAACGAATTTTGTATCGATGGCGGTTACAGCATGGCCCTCGACCAAAGGGTTCTCAGCGCCGATGAGATGGCCCAGCGGATGGTCGCTTGGGCGGGCCGCTATCCGATTGTCTCCATAGAAGATCCCGCCGGGCAGGACGAGTTCGCAACCTTGGCCAAGATCAATGCCCAGATTGGCCATCGGGTTCAGATCATCGGCGACGATGTCCTGGTCACCAACGCCGAACGGGTCGCCCGCGCCTCTGAGGCTGCGGCCTGTAATGCGGTACTGATCAAGGTCAATCAGGCCGGTACCGTCACAGAGGCCAAGGCCGCGCTTGACGCTGGTAAGGCCAGAGGCTGGGGCACCATTGTCTCGGCACGGTCGGGCGAGACCGAAGATGTCACCATCTCCCACCTGTCCGTGGGCTGGGATGCGGGGCAGTTGAAGGTCGGCTCATTCACCCGCTCCGAACGGATGGCCAAGTGGAACGAGGTCCTGCGGATCGAGGAAAGCCTAGGCTCCGACGCGGTCTATGCGGGCTGTGACGCCTTCTTTGCGCCCATAGCGGCCAATCTGATCAAGGGATGAGTATGAAGACCGTTCTGCAATATCGGGCCAGCCCCGGCTTTTGCGACCAGATCAAGACCGCTTTTGCCCAAATGGAGCCGGTGACGGTCGTCGATGAGTTTGACGAACCGCGTTTCAACGAGGCCATGTTGACCGCCGAGGTCCTTCTCCATGTCCTCAAACCCGTGACCGCTGAGGTGATCGCCAATGCGCCCCATCTCAAGCTAATTCAAAAGCTCGGTGTCGGTACAAACACAATCGATCTTGTCGCGGCAAAGGCCCGTGGCATTGCCGTCTGCAATATGCCCGGCACCAACAGCCAAGCCGTTGCCGAGATGGCCCTGACCCTGATGCTGTCTTGCCTGCGCCGCACGATCTATCTCGATAACCTGACGCGCGCTGGCAACGGCTGGAACCCTGACCTTGAGGTGCTGGACCGTGTCGGCGAGGTCTGCGGCCGCACTGTGGGTCTGGTCGGCTTTGGACAGTCGGCGCAGCGCCTTGCGCCAGTGCTCACAGCCCTTGGCGCGAAGGTCATCTATACGGCAAGGTCCGCTCGACCAGACGCGCCCTATGGGTTCCGCGACCTAGAGACCTTGCTGGAAGAGGCGGATATTATCTCGCTCCATCTGCCCCTGACCGACGAAACGCGCAACCTGATCGACGCCAAGGCCTTGGGCCGCATGAAACCCGGTGGCGTGGTGATCAACACCTCTCGCGGAGAGATCCTTGACGAGGCGGCCTTGGAGGCTGCCCTTAGGTCGGGCCATCTGCGCGGCGCAGGGGCCTTGGAGGCTGCCCTTAGGTCGGGCCATCTGCGCGGCGCAGGGTTGGATGTTTTTGCTAAGGAACCGGCAGCAGCCGACAATGGACTCTTTGCCCTCGACCGTGTTGTCGTGGCCCCCCATCAGGCTTGGCTGACCCCAGAGACCCTGTCACGCAGCCTTGCTGTGGCGAAGGAAAACTGCCGACGGCTCGCGGTCGGTGACGCGCTTCTGCATCGGGTGGTGTAAGATGTCGATTTCCTCCAATACGCCCATCGTCTTTGCGTGCGGCCAACTGTTGGACGAGCGGTGCTGGGAACCGCAGCGCGCCGCCTTTGCTGACCAGCGCAACCTTTTTGTCAGCGATCACCGCAGCGATGACACGATCGCTGGCATGGCCAAGCGGCTGCTGGCCAGCGCGCCGGATCAGTTCCTGTTGATGGGACATGCCATGGGCGGTTTCATCGCGTTGGAGGTCATGCGACAGGCACCTGAGCGTGTCAAAGGAATGGCCCTGTTGGCAACCTTTGCCAATGCCGATGGTCCGCCCCAGACCGAGCGGCGCATGGGCTATATCAAACTGGTGGAGGAGGGGCGTTTCGAACAGGTGGCTGAAGAGCGCATCCCCATGTTGCTCGCCCCCTCGCGCCGCAGTGACCCGGTCCTCACGGGCCAGATCCGCGCCATGGCGCAGGACACGGGGGCGGAAATCTTTCTGCGCCAACAGCGGGCGATTATGAGCCGGATCGATAGCCGTCCAACCCTTGGTGCCATCACGGTGCCGACCTTGATCCTGTGGGGGGATGAAGACGGCATCGCCACCATGGCTCAGCAGCAGGACATGCGGGATGGCATTGTCGGTTCGCGGCTGGAGGTCCTCAAAGGCTGTGGACACCTCTCGACGCTGGAGGCACCGAACGCGGTCAATGGCCTGCTATCCGCTTGGATGGACGGGCTCTAAGCTGAGCATTTATTAGGTCGCTAATGGATAATTGTCAGCGCTCGCTCTTTTTATGAGTCACGTCAGCTTTAGATATAGACATCTTGAATGCCTAAATTTAATGCCCCCTAAAGCCGGTTTAGTAATGTGACTGATAATGCCAATTCGAGCGATCCCATGACAGTGCTAGCTGATGGACATCTGCCCCCAGAGGTGCAGGCCTTGCCCCTCGAAATCTCCGTCTATGCGCAGCCTGAAAACAGCATTGGCTATCTGCTTCGAATGGCATTTCGCGGCTTTTCAACCATGCTGGAGCGCAAGACTTCGACCCATGGGGTGTCGAGCGGACAGTGGCGCTTCCTAAGGCAATTGTGGATCGAGGATGGCCCGACCCAGCGGGAGCTCAGTGTTCGGGTTGGTATGCGCGAGCCGACGACGGTTGTTGCTGTCAATAGTCTCGTCAAAAATGGGCTTGCTGTGCGCGAGCCCAGCGTTGAGGACCGGCGAAAGGTTCATATTCGCCTCACCCCTCTGGGGCGCTCGCTGCAGGCAACGCTTTTGCCCATGGTCGCAGATGTCAATGATCGTGCTACCAAGGGCCTGACCAAGGCCGAGATCGCGACGCTTCTAAGGCTATTACGTCACATCAATACCAATATGGCTCAAGAGCTTGAACAGATTGGCGGCGATACCGTTCCCTGACCCCCAAGGTCGAGGTTCAGGGCAAGAGGATCGGTCTATTGGTGGGCCGTCACGAGGCCTACGACCTTGACGCCCTCAGCATTCATCGGGTCGTGCTCGACGTCAGCGGGGGTGAAATCCCGCGTCCAGCACGCAAACTCTAAGCAGACACCGTCTGGGTCGGAGAAATAGAGCGATCGGACATAGACGCCATCGTGCATCTCAGGGCTCGCCTGGGTCGGAGAATTGTCGTGGTTTAGGATCTGCGAGACATTGATCCCCTTATCGATTAGCCGCCGATGATATTCCTCGAACTTCTCAGCTGGCACATTGAATGCGACATGGTTCATCGAGCCATGGGCCGACATGAAGTTGCCTTGGGTTGGGATAGCGCCAGGGCTCGAAATGCCGGGAACGGCTTCAGGCGCGTGCTTGAACCAGAAGAAGGCAAGGGAGTCGCCATTGCCAATATCAAAGAAGAAATGCTGACCAACGCCGCCGGGCAGGTCCAGGGTCTTGAGCAGCGGCATGCCAAGGACATCGCGATAGAACGTGACCGTGCGAGCCATATCCTTGCTGACCAAGGCAATGTGGTTGACGCCGCGAAATTCAAATTGGCTGTTTTTTGGAGTGCTCATGGGTGTCTCCCTAATCTATGTGGTTCGTTATAGGACCGGTTGGTCGCGCTGTGCAGACCGAACGGCTAGCGATAGGCCCCCATGCGGCAAGCTGTCTGGCGCGAGGGCAAATACGGAACTCAGTCCTATTTGGTTAGAGACGCGCGAACCGCTCTGGCCATTTCCTCTTGCGCGATCCAGTCCTGCTCCTTGTCCGCCGAGGCCCAAGCAGAATTGACGGCTATGACCAGCTTGTCTTTGGGGAACACGAAGATCTGTTGGCCAAAGATACCCTCAGCTGCATAGCCGCCGGGGATGATCCACATGAAAAAGCCATAGCCCCGCGCCTTGCCAAAATCGTTCTGGTAGGAGGTCGCGAGATCAACCCATCGATTGGGCACCATCGCCTTGCCTTGAGCGACCCCATCTTCGAGCATAAACTGCCCGAACCTTGCATAGTCACGAAGGCTCATGGATAGGCAGCAGCCGCCCCGCTCATGACCGCCTTGGTCCGTCATCCAGACCGCATCCTGCTCCATACCGTAGGGCTGCCAGATCTTCTCGGACATGTAGGTCGAGAGCGGCTTGCCCACGGCGGTGGAAACCAACAGACCCGTCAGGTCTGTCTCGCCGGTATTGTAGACAAATTTGCTGCCGGGCGGATGGGCGCGGGGCAGTTTGCGCATGTAGGCGATCACTGGATTAATGCCCGGCTCATCCGTCTGAAGCCCTACGCGGGCCACGTCAGAATTGGGGTCCTGATAGTCCTCGTTCCATTTGACGCCGGAAGTCATGGTGATCAGTTGGCGCACCGAGACATCATCATAGGCGCTGCCCTTCATCTCGGTCAGATAGGTGCTGACCTTGTCGTTCAGGCTCGCGATCTTTCCATCCGCGATCGCAGCTCCCACAAGCATGGCGGTCACCGACTTGGCCACGGAAAAGGACGTCCAGCGCTCCTGTGGCGTGCGGCCCAAGCCATAGCGCTCTAGGACGATCTTGCCATCCTGAAGCACCAGCAGGCCCGACGTGTTCATCGTCTTCATATAGGTGTCGATGGTTTGCGGCTTACCTTGCGAGGTCCAGGTCGGGTTGATCTCCTGCGCCGCCTTGGGCAACTCACGCACCATGGTGCCGCGTGCGACGATCTTGACCGGGAAAGCGTCTTCCATGTGACGATAGCCCCAAGCCTGCTGCTCGGGCGTCCAAGACAGGACCGAGGGCGTTAGGACTGGCGGTTCGGCGGCAAGGGCTGGGGTGCCGAAGCTTAGGGATAGGACGGCAATTCCAGTCAGAAGTCGCATCACGCTCTCTCCTTTGGACAGGGTTTATCTGGGTCGGGATGACCTAGATCAGAGCCTCTATTTCATCGGGCCGCAGGCCAGCGGCTTCTAAAATCTCGCGGGTATGTTCTCCCAGCTTGGGGGCGGCACGGCCAACGGGCGGGGCGCCTTCTGGGAAGCGGGCCGGGGAGGCGGGGGCACGGAAGGTGCCGCCCCAGCC
>JBEGOG010000225.1:0-4097 GCA_041182125.1 Pseudomonadota bacterium | reverse complement strand
GAACGTGGACGAGAGAGGAGGGTATCCTCGTCTTTCGACAGGCTCAGGATCAGGCTGAGTGGGACATCCCGAAACGCTCACTCTTCCTCATGCTGAGCCTGTCGAAGCACGAGGGATGGTAACCCGGCTAACCGATGTTCCCGTTGTTGCCCTCAAGCGCGCCGAACCCTAACCACCCCGGCCTGATCGTTCGCGGTCAAGCCCCTACTCCGGCACATCATGACCGTCCTAACCCGGCAGACGAAGTTCGAAAACAGATCCCTGATCGCCGGACTGAAGCAAACGCAGGTCTCCGCCATGGGCTTGAGCCAGTTCGCGGGCGATGGCCAAACCAAGGCCGGTACTGCCGCTGCGGCCCGATCCGGCAAAGGGTTGGAATAGACGCGAGCGTAGGCGCTCTGGTACGCCCGGGCCATTATCGACCAGTCGAACAACGAGCATGGTGCCATCTCGCTCAAGGCTGACACGGACCTTGCCGCGAACCTCTGGTTTGGGCACGGACTCAATGGCCTCGCGGGCATTGCGCAGCAGATTGAGCAGGATGCGATGGAGTTGGTCCGGGTCGGCCTGCACCTGATCCTGAGCGCTCAGCACGGCCTCTAGCTGAACACCGTCAGGCGACAGGCCCGCATCCTCGGCAGCAGCCTCCAGCGCCGCCCTGAGGGGCACGGCGACGGGCTTCGGCACGGCTTCTTGGGTCTTGCCATAGGCCAGCACATCGGTGGCGAGGGTCACAGCCCGGTCCAGCGCCCGCTCAAGACGCGGCAGGGCCTGGGTCACGCTGGGATCACCCGATTGGGCTAGGCGCTCAGAGGCGATCTGGGCACTGGTCAGCATGTTGCGAAGGTCGTGATTGATCTTGGCCACGGCCTCGCCCAAGGCCGCCAGTCGGGCCTTGGACTGCAAAGCGGTGCGGACATCAGTCTGCATCCGGTCCAACTCAGCCTCAGCACGTCCCACCTCATCGCGGCGACCCGATAGGCCGACCTGCGCGCGCGGATCTTCCGGGTCTGCCCGAAACCGCTCCATGGCCCGGGTGATGCGCTGCATGGGCCGAACGAGGAAGGCGTTGAGCGATAGATAGACCAAGCCGCCCGCAAAGATCGAGGTGAAGAGGGTCACCGCTACAAGCCGCCACAGATAGGCGATCAGCTCATCGCGCAGCACCTTGTCCGGCGCGACGATCTCGACAAAGTCCGCCTCACGAAATTGCGGCGCGGCCACCACACGGACCATCTGGTCGGGGCCGCCAAACAGGGTCTGGAACGGCGCGCTCAGCCAAGCAACGGGATTGGGATCGCGTAGATCCACCAGATAGGGCGTACGCTCCATGCGCGGTCCGGCCAGCAACAGACGCCGCAGTCCATCACTCTGAACCGCCACGGACACCACGCCCGCCCCTTCCAGCAACTGTTTGGACAGGCCCTTGGACACCTTGCGGCCCGGCGCCCCGTCGACTGCGGTCGAGGCCAGTTCGGCTAGACGCACCCGCTCAGACAGCCACCGCTCCTCATAGGAGGCCAGCGACGGTGCCAAGATCAGCAATTGGGACAGAACAACGAACAGACAGGTCAGAATCAGCAGACGTGACGACAGACCCCCGGGCCAGAAGAACCGCCGGGCGTTTCGCGCGGGGCTGGTTACCCGCGCAGGCTTAAGGTCTGGAGCGGCATCCGCCATGCTCCCTAATTACTTCAAGCGAGCCGTTTGAGCAATGAAACCAAAAGGCGCGTGCGTGCGGAGAACAGAAGGGGCGTAAAATATTGCCCAGCCAGCCGCTTATTGATCTCTCCCCGCGTTGGATAGGGGGCGATGATCGAGGTCATGGCCGTGAGCTTGAGCTTGGAGGTCATGGCCAGAACCCAAGGCTGGATCAGGTCTCCCGCCGCCGGACCAACGATCGCCGCGCCAAGCACTTGGCCCTTTGGCGACAGGATCAGCTTTCCCTTACCGTCCGTGCGCCCCTCGGCGACGGCCCGGTCATTGCCGCTGAAATCGGCGGTGATGATCTGAATATCCGCGCCATGGAGGGCTCGGGCTTGGGCTTCGGACAGACCAACAGCGGCAATTTCGGGGTCGGTATAGGTCGCGCGGGGCACCATCAGGGCTCAGGCCTTGATCGGCTGCGCAAACAGGGCCTTGCGGATGATCAGGCACGCATGGGCCCCGGCCGTATGGGTAAAGCCGCCCTGCCCGCTGACATCGCCAATGGCAAAGACGCGGCGATTGGTAGTCAGGAGTTGATCATCCGTCAGGATCGATCCGCGCTCATCCAGCCCGATACCGGCAAGCGACAGGTCCAGCCCCTCGACATTGGGGGCGCGGCCGGTGGCGACGAGCAGATGACTGCCCTCGATACGCAGCTCCTGATCACCCTGCCGGTAGGAGACCGCAACCCCCTCAGCCGTAGCCGACACCGCCGTGGCCTTGGCCCCTTCGCGCAGGTCTACCCCATCGGTGCGCACCGCCTCGATGACAATGGCGGCGAGATCGGCATCCTCACGCGGCAAGGCGCGGTCGGCTTCGAGGACCGTGACCTTGGTGCCAAGACGCGCAAAGGCCTGACCCAGTTCCAGACCGATGGGTCCAGCGCCCAGAATGATCAGGTGGCTGGGCTGCTGGGTCAGGTCAAACAGGGTCTCGTTGGTCAGATGAGGCGTGGTCTCCAGCCCGGGGATCGGAGGCAGCTTGGGCCGTGAGCCCGTGGCAATAACGATCTTGCGGGCCTTGACCCGGACATCACCGCCCTGAACCGTGTCTTCACCCACAAAACGTGCCGTTTCGCGCACGACCGTGCAGCCAAGACCTTCGAACCGCTCTTGGCTGTCATGCGGCGCAATGGTGGCGATGGCCCGGTGGACGTGGGCCATGACGGCAGCAAAATCGATCTGGGGTTCTGCTGTAGAGGTAATGCCCAAATCGCCGGGCGAGCGCAGGGTGTGGGCGACCTTAGCCGCTGCGATCAGGGCCTTGGACGGGACACAGCCATAGTTCAGGCAGTCGCCGCCCATCTCGCCCTTTTCAAACAGGACGGTCTTGAGGCCTAGTTGCGCCGCGCCAGAAGCGACAGACAGTCCGCCAGATCCTGCGCCAATGACAACGATATCGGCATGAATGGTCCGGCTCATGCGGCATCTCCAGACTTGCGGAACCGGCGCAGCACCACCGGCAACAGTGACAACAGACCAAGGCCGACCAAGGGCAAGAGAACGTGGGGCTCGAAAATCACCCCCAGGTTCGGCTCTTGGCCCGAGGCAAAGACCTCGCCCAGACCCGCACCCAAGCCCGAATAGACGAGGGAACCAGGCAGGATGCCCAGAACCGTCGCAGCCAAGAAGGTCCGCAGAGGAATATCGACAAAGCCTGCCGCCAGATTGACCAGCCAGAACGGCATGACTGGGATCAGGCGAAGGGTCAGGATGTAGGAGAAGGCGTCCCGCCTAACCCCCTCTTCGATCTTGGCGATGGTTGACCCCGCCTTGCCCCGCAGACTGTCACCCACGGCCGAACGGCAGACCAAGAAAATCACCGCAGCCCCCAAGCTCGCGCCACTGGCGGCAGCGGCGGCACCGAGCCACGGTCCAAACAGGAACCCACCGCTGAGGGTCATGACTAAGGCCCCCGGTAGCGACAGGCTGACCACGGCCATGTAGATCAGGATATAGAGGCCGAAGCTAAGCACCGGATGCAGGGCCACAAAGATCAGGATATAGAGGCCGAAGCTAAGCACCGGATGCAGGGCCACAAACCCCTGCAACTGATCCCTCCGCGCCTTAAGCTCTGCCAGGCTTAGATGGTCGGCAAGACCGCTGGCGATCACTGCCGCCACCGCCAAGGCGATCACGATCAACGGGCCAAATCTCTTGATCCAATTCATGCCTATTTTCCTCTTAGGCTGTCACAGCGCAAAATAGCGTTTCGTCGCCCTGACGCCCATATTAAAATGAGATATGTCTCATATTTATTGCTGCCCAACCGCCTGCGCGACGCTGGTAAACCCGTCAGCCTTCAGACGCGCGGCCAAGTCACGCTTGATTGTGGTGATCAGGCCCGGACCCGAATAGGCCATGGCCGAATAGAGTTGTACCGCGCAGGCC
>JBEGOG010000224.1:0-7363 GCA_041182125.1 Pseudomonadota bacterium | reverse complement strand
ATCCTGAACTGATCCTGGCGCGGGTCCGGTCGGGACGACGGGCGCTGGGGGCGTGGGAGCGGGCGGCGGCGCAGGCTCTGGTGCTGGCGCAGGCGGCAAGCGACGCCGCGGCTGCCGCGATCAGGACCAGCCTGACAATGGCTTTGGTACTGGGGATCACGAACTTCTCCTTCGGGTTCATAGGCGCTGCTGAGACGGGTCTGACATGTTCGAGCCGGGGCTAAGAACAGTGCCAGATAGAAAACATAAAAGGTTCACGTGAGACTAGCGTGGCATCATGCACGAAAGCTGACAATAGGGTCTGACTTAACGCAAAGAGCTTAAAGCCAAACTAATTGAGCAGGGGCGACCAGGCCGGGTCAGAGCCCGAGCCGGAATAGGGCGCGGGACGCACGACCCGTCCGCTAATATCGACCGTCCAGAGCTTCGGCGCGACCCCGGGGGCTTCACGGAAGAACATCAGGACCCGGCCATTCGGGGCCCAAGTTGGACCCTCATCCAGATAGCTGGTGGTCAAGAGCCGCTCATCCGTGCCATCGGGGCGCATGACGCCAATATGGAACTGGCCGCCGGTCTGTTTGGTGAAGGCGATAAAGTCACCGCGCGGGCTCCAAACCGGCGTGGTGTAGCGGCCCTGACCAGAAGAGACGCGCCGTACATCGCTGCCGTCAGCCTTCATCAGATAGAGCTGCGGACTGCCGCCCCGGTCGGAGTTGAACACGATCTGGCTGCCGTCCGGAGAATAGGAGGGTGAAGTGTCGATGGCCGGACTGCTGGTCAGGCGCGTCGAGACCCGGCTGCTCAGATCCATCACGAAAATGTCGCTATTGCCGCCGCGTTCGACCGACAGGGCCACCTTCTGGCCGTCAGGCGAGAAGCGCGGCGCAAAGACCATGCCCGAATATTGGCCGAGCGTTTCTTGGCGTCCGGTTTCGATATTGAGCAGATAGATGCTGGCACCGTTGTCTCGCAGAGCCATGTAGGTGATCTTTTGGCTGCTGGCCGAATAGCGCGGGGTCATGACCATGGTTGCGCCGCTGGTCAGATAGCTGGGGTTGGCCCCATCCTGATCCATGATCGCCAGACGCTTGATGCGCGCGATACGAGGACCGCTTTCGGCCACGAACACGACACGGGTATCAAAATAGCCCTTTTCGCCGGTTAGGCGCTCATAAACCGCGTCAGAGATCTTGTGTGCCATCCGCCGCCAATTTTCTGGCGTCGAGGTGAATTGAAGGCCCAAGAGCTGTTGCTCAGAAAAGACGTCCCAGAGCCGAAAATCGACGCGCAAGAGCCCATCTGGATCGACCGTCACCTGGCCGTTGATCAGGGCCTGAGCGCTGATCGCCTTCCAGTCCGGGAACCGGGGCTGGACATTCACATCCAAGCTCTTTTCGACAAAGCCCGCAGGATCGAGCGGTCTAAAAAAGCCAGACCGGTCCAGATTGCCCGACACCACCTTGGCAATATCGGCACCATAGGGACCCGCGCCAGTAAAGGCGGGGACCGCAACGGGCAAGGGTTGCAGCGTGCCCTGATTGACCTGAATTTCGATCTCTGCACGCGCGGGGGTCAAGCCAGCAACCCCCCAGATAAGGCAGGAGATCATGGCGGCAATCGCCATCAGACCGTTTCGGAACAGGGTCATGGGCAGGGACTTCCTCATCAATAGCCTCGACATTGCTGGCGAGCATCAAAGGCGACCACAAAGGAACGCCAGTTGGCGAAATCCTCTGAAGGCAGTTCATCATAGGGCGCGGCGCGGGCCACGGCCGTCAAGGCCCGGGTGGCAGCGGCGCGAAGGACACTATCGCCAGAACCATTGATCCGCTGCTCATCGACCAGGACTGCGCGCAGCAATCTTCCATTGGGATCAAGGGTCAGGCGAACCTTGACCACGACATTGGCCGAGCCCTCGACCCCGCAGTTGGGGTTCCACAGCCGTCCGAGCTTGGCACTGATCGCCGCCAGCTGGTCCACAGTTGCCCCGCGTCCTGCACCAACGGCTTGGCGGGCAACCAGATCAGTTTGAGCGCGAGTAGCCCCTTTGGGGGCCGACGAAGGCTTGGCGCTAGACGTGCTCTTGCCCACACTGGCGGCAAGGGCATCAAGATCAAGGCTGGGCGCGGGCTTAGCGGCTGGGGCGGGTGTCGGCTTTTGCGGCTTGGCCTTGCTGACGCTCGCGGCGAGCTGGTCCAGATTGAACGCGGGGGCGGGCTTGGCCGGTATTGGCTTTGGCGGCACCGGCTTAGGGGTTGGTTGCGGCGTCGGTTGGGTCTTGGCAGGAGCCGGAGGCGGCGGGGTCACCACTTCGGGCGGGGCCGTCTCAACCGGGGCCTCTGTCGCAGCCTCTTGGACCGTCTCGGCCCTCTCGGCGGCGCGCAGGTCCGTCACCTCGGCCCGGGTCACCAGCGTGACGGGAGTCACGGTCATGATCTTGGTCGGCGTCATCCATGGCCAAGCGATCACCCCAGCCAACAGCACGATCAGATGAAGACCGGCAGAGGCCACATAGGCAGGATAGCGATCGGACAGGAGGCGGCGCATCGAACCGTTACGGGACCTGATCGTCAGCGGGCACGCCAGAGCTTGGCCCGCCAATATCGGTGATCAACCCGATGGAGGTAAAGCCGGTGCGCGACAGGCTGGCCATGACTTGAGCGACCGTTTCGTAAGAGGCCTTGCCATCGGCGCGCACAAAGACCTGCCGTTTTTGATCCTCACCCGACAGGGCCAGCATGCGCGGGGCCAGTTCGGCAAAGAGGACCGGGCGGTCTTGCACAAAGAGCTTGCCGTCTGCCTCCACAGAGACCGTCAGGGGCTCGTTTTGATCATTGAGGGCACTGGCCTCAGTCTTGGGCAATTCCACAGGCACCCCGGCGGTCAGCAGCGGGGCCGAGATCATGAACACGATCAGCAGCACCAACATCACATCGACCAGCGGCGTGACATTGATCTCGGACAGGCGACCACGTCCACCGCGCCGACGCCGACGGCGCGAGCCTGACGAGAACCCCTGAGCGCTTGAACCCGCCATTGGCCCTAGACCCTATCGCTCAGACGCCGGGCAATCGCTCCGGCCAGGTCATCGGCAAAGGCTTCAAGGCGGCTCGTGAACCGGCCTGCATCGCCCGACAGCCAATTATAGGCCATATAGGCTGGAATGGCGGCGGCCAGACCGATGGCGGTGGCAAACAGGGCCTCAGCAATGGACGGCGCGACGACCGATAGGTTGGTGTTCTTCTGCACGGCGATGGCTTGGAAAGCGTGCATAATACCCCAGACCGTGCCGAACAGGCCAATAAAGGGCGAAGCGGTCGCGACGATGGCAAGGCCACCGAGCCCCTCCTCTGCCTGCTCGCTCTCCCGGGCAATGATCCCGTCGAGACCCCGGTCGACGCGCTGAAGAATAAAACCAGCCTTGGCCTCGCTGATGCCATCGCTCACGCGGGCCTCGTACCAGGTCCGCAGGGCCGATTGCACGAGACGGGCGAGGGCTTGGCGCGGTTCGGGACCTGCGGCCTCGGCCACCTCTTCTAGGGATCGGCCCGCCGCGATGGCATCCTCGATCTGGTCGGCATCATAGGCCAGCGCGCGGAACTTCAAGACCTTGTCAATGATCACCGACCACGACCAGAGCGAAGCGCCCAAGAGGCCGAGCATGAATGACGCCCTTGACCACCCAGTCGGCGCGTAAGAACAGGGCAAGGGCGGAGAAGCTTTCCGGAGAAAGGGCGGCGCTGGCGGCGGCATCCATGGATCAAGGTCTCGTCATTAGAAGGGGGCGGGTTGATCGGTGAAGTCAGCCTTTCTGGCCGCTTGGGATGGTGAAACTATGGCAAGATTGGATCAGGCGGCGCAAACCAAGGGGTCAGGGCCTCAGTCAGGCCAGAAGGCGGCTTTCGCGGGCGGCCATCCATCATGATGCAAGCGGCCTCAACATCGGCCGTCGCAATCACCTCCGCGCCGCGCAGGATGTGCTGGCTAATGAACAGGCGAGGGCCCTTGACCCGGTCATAGGTCGTCACCACCGTCAGGGCATCATCAATGCGCGCCGCCCGCTGGAACCGAATATCCAGCCGCGTGACGACAAAGGCTGCCGGATCATCACGCTCCAAAAGATCGGTATGGCTGACGCCCGCCAGCCGAAGGAAATCGGACCGTCCCCGCTCGAAATAACGCACATAGTTGGCGTGATAGACGATGCCGGTAAAGTCGGTGTCCTCGTAATAGACCCGCACCGGCAAATGGTGCTCGCGGCCGATAAAGACGCCAGCGGTCGGAAGAAGGGGCTGGCTCATAGCGCCTCATCGTCAAACAGGGCCGCTTGCGCGCCGGGCGGGACGATCCGCACCTGAGGCGGCGGTTCTTTGAGGCCAAGATGCAGATAGGCGCGGCCACAGGCAATGCGTCCGCGCGGCGTGCGCTGGATGAAGCCCTGCTGCATCAGATAGGGCTCGATCACATCTTCGACCGCATCACGAGCCTCGGCGATGGCATAGGCAAGGGTCTCAACCCCGGCCGGACCGCCGCCATAGTTGTCGATCAGGGCACGAAGATAGCGCCGGTCCAGACTGTCGAGGCCAAGCTCATCGACCTCAAGACGGGCCAAGGCTCTGGCCGCATGGGGCTGATCGATCACGGCGGTGCCGTCGGCGGCAGCAAAGTCCCGAACCCGGCGCAAGAGCCGTCCCGCCACGCGCGGGGTGCCTCTGGCCCGAGCAGCAATCTCGCCCGCCCCCTCCGGCGTCAAGGGCGCACCCATCTTGCGGGCAGCTTGGATCAACACATGTTGCAGTTCGCCGGGCGTATAGAATTCCAAGCGCAAGGGGATGCCGAACCGGTCGCGCAAAGGCGTGGCCAGCATGCCCGCCCGCGTGGTTGCCGCCACAAGCGTGAAGGGCGACAGGTCAATGCGGATCGAGCGGGCGCTTGGCCCCTCACCGATCATCAGATCCAGAACATGGTCTTCCATGGCCGGATAGAGGATCTCTTCGACATTGGAGGGCAGGCGGTGGATCTCGTCGATGAACAGGACATCGCGCGGTTCCAGATTGGTCAAGATCGCGGCGAGATCGCCCGCCTTGGCCAAAACCGGGCCGGAGGTGGCGCGAAAATTGACCCCCAATTCACGGGCGACAATCTGGGCCAAGGTCGTCTTACCCAGACCCGGAGGGCCAAAGAGCAACACATGGTCTAGCGCCTCATTGCGGCCCTTGGCAGCATCAATGAAGATCTTGAGATTGGCCTTGATCGGCTCTTGGCCGACAAATTCCGACAGGGTTTGGGGGCGCAGGGCCTTGTCCGTCGACTCATGACCCTCGGCCTCGCCGTCAACAAGGCGGCTCATCGGCCCATATCCTTCAAGGCAGCCTTGATCACGGAGGACAGATCGGCCTCAGGGCCAAGCTCACCTACGGCCTGTTCCACCGCGCGGCGAGCAGAAGGCTCGGCCAGACCCAGCCCCATCAGGGCAGCAACCGCCTCGCCAGACACGGACGGCACCGGACGCGGGGCGGGGGCCGAGGGCACGAAGGTCTGGACCAGCCCCTCGCCAATGGGCTTACCCTTCAGTTCGGTGACAATGCGCAGGGCCAGTTTGGGGCCGACCCCATTGGCGCGGCCCACCGAAGCCTTATCGTCTCTGGCAATGGCGGCGGCCAGATCAGCGGGCGGCAGGACATCGAG
The DNA here is from genome assembly GCA_041182125.1 of Pseudomonadota bacterium. GTDB lineage: Bacteria > Pseudomonadota > Alphaproteobacteria > Caulobacterales > Caulobacteraceae > CAISGS01. The sequence goes on along the minus strand of JBEGOG010000224.1, from coordinate 1,675 downwards.
CACCGACAGGGCGGCCTTGGGGCCAACACCCTGAACACTTTGCAACAGCACAAAGGCGCGGCGGTCCTCGCGATCAACAAAGCCATAGAGCCGCGTACCCGCCGCCTCAGAGGTCTGGCTTTCAATATGGACTATGGCCTCCTCGCCCACCGACGGCAGGCGCGACAGACAGCGCGATCCACAGCGGACCAGATAGCCGACCCCGCCCACATCGATCAGGGCCTCTTCCTCGCCGATCTCGATGACGGTTCCGCGCAGACGACCGATCATGCGGCGCTCCCCAGGCTCTTGGTTAGGGTTCTGACTTGGCGAGCATGGGCGTGGGCAATGGCTACGGCCAAGGCATCGGCGGCATCGGCCGTTGGCGACCCAGCGGTGGGCAAGAGGCGCGCAATCATAAAGGCGACCTGATCCTTATCCGCGCCGCCCGTGCCGACCACCGCCTTCTTGACCACCTTGGCGGCATATTCCGCGACTGGCAGACCCGCCTTGGCTGGCGCGATCAAGGCGGCGGCGCGGGCATGGCCGAGCTTTAGCGTCGAGGCGGCGTTGGAATTGAGGAAGGTTTCCTCAACGGCGGCCTCGTCCGGGTCATATTGCGCAATGACCTCGGTGATGGCGTCGAACAGGGTCAGGAGCCGGATGGCGAAAGGGGCCTTATCATCGGGGCTGATCACCCCATGGGCGACATGGGACAGCCGCGCTCCGGTGATGGTGATAATTCCCCATCCGGTGTGGCGCAGTCCGGGATCAAGCCCAAGGATTCGAATCGCGTTCGTCATGTGTTCGCATCTTGACCTGTCCCCGCCACCGCGAAAAGAGTCTCAACGCGCCCATATGACGCTTCTTTGGCCGAAAGACCGCCCAGACCGCCGCGTTAGCGGTCAAATCAGCAGCTTTGGCTTAACCCGCGTACTTGGCCAGGTCCTCGTCGGACATGTCGTAATTGCCATAGACGTTCTGGACATCGTCATCATCGTCCAACGCATCAATCAGCTTGAACAGGGTGGCCACATCATCCCCAGCCACTGGATTGGAGGATTTCGGCTTCCAGATGATGCTGGTCGACTTGGCCGGACCAAAGCGGGCTTCGAGCCCTTCGAGTACGGCGTTCATATCTTCAAAGGCGGTGGTGATGACGTGGCTCTCGGCATCGGACTCGACATCCTCAGCGCCCGCCTCAATCGCGGCCTCCATCACATCATCCTCAGAGCCCACGGCGGGCGGATAGACGATCTGTCCGACCCGGTCGAACATGAAGGCCACCGATCCGGTTTCACCCAAATTGCCACCGTTCTTGTTGAAGGCGGTGCGGACATTGGCCGCAGCCCGGTTGCGGTTATCGGTCAGGACCTCGACGATCAGGCCAACGCCGCCAGGACCAAAGCCCTCATAGCGGATCTCTTCATAGGTGTCGGTCTCGCCGCCCAAGGCCTTTTTGATGGCCCGGTCAATATTGTCTTTCGGCATAGATTCGGCGCGGGCATTGGCGATGGCCAACCTCAGACGCGCATTGGCGGTCGGGTCCGGAACCCCGCCCTTGGCCGCCAAGGTGATGTCGCGCGACAGTTTCGAAAAGATCTTGGAGCGCTTCTTGTCCTGCGCGCCCTTACGAAACTGGATGTTTTTAAATTTGGAATGCCCGGCCATGGTCGAGGAACAATCTTTCTAGACG
>JBEGOG010000223.1:0-3791 GCA_041182125.1 Pseudomonadota bacterium | reverse complement strand
ACCTCTACGGTGCCAAGAAACTGATCCTCGAAGATCAAGACCGTAATCCCCTCAGTTATACTGGACTGATCCGGGCAGCCTTTGCGCTGGGTCGGAAAATCGCGGCGGTAACTGAACCGGGCGAACGGGTCGGTCTTATGCTCCCCTCAGGCGCGGCCGTGGTGGTGACCTTCTTTGCGCTCCACGCCTTTGGCCGCGTTCCGACCATGCTCAACTTCACGGCAGGGATTCGTAATCTCAAGGCAGCGGTCAAGATCGCCGGGGTTCGCCGCGTCTATACCGCCCACCGGTTTGTCGAGCAGGGCAAGCTCGAAGACCTGACCGACGCCTTGAGCGAGGTCTGCCTCGTCCACTATCTGGAAGATGTCCGCGCCAGTCTTGGCCTTGGCGACAAGCTCTTTGCCGCCGCTGCTGGGGCCATGCCACGCCGGTTTCGGGCCAAGGCAAGCCCTGACTCGACCGGTGTTGTGCTCTTCACCTCTGGCAGCTTTGGTGCGCCGCGCGGCGTGATCCTGAGCCAAGCCAATCTGGTGACCAATGTCCGCCAGATCGCTGCCCATATTGATCTGGATCCTGCGTGGGTTTTCTTCAATCCCTTGCCGACCTTCCACTGTTTTGGCCTGACCGCAGGCGTACTGTTGCCGATCCTCAACGGTATGAAGGCGTTCGAATATCCCTCGCCGCTGCACGTCAAACAGATCCCGACCTTGGTGCGCGAAAGCGGGGCCAGTGTGCTGCTCGCAACCGATACCTTCATCAACCAATATGCGCGAGCGGCCGATCCGGGAGACCTATCGGGTCTGCAGTTCGTTGTCTGCGGTGCCGAAAAGGTTCGCGACGAGACCCACAAGCTGGTGAAAGACCGTTTCGGTCCTATCCCCTTGCTTGAAGGCTATGGGGCGACCGAAGCCGCGCCCGTCATCGCCGTGAACAAGCCAAATGACAATCGCCACGGCACGGTCGGCGGACTGCTTCCCGGAATTGAAACGCGGGTTGAGCCCGTTGAAGGCATTCCTACGGGCGGACGTCTCTATGTCCGCGGGGCCAATGTCATGGTCGGCTATCTCAATGACGATGGCCAGATCGAGGCTCCCGTCGATGGCTGGCACGATACGGGCGATGTTGTGGAACTGACCGATGATGGCTGGATCACCATTCTGGGCCGGGTCAAACGCTTCGCCAAGATCGGCGGCGAGATGGTGTCCCTGACGGCGGCTGAAGACCTCGCGCTGCAGATGTGGCCCGATGCCCGCCACGCGGTCATTTCGATGCCCGACCCCCGCAAGGGTGAGCGGTTGATTCTCGTCACCGACCGACTAGACGCCAAGGTCGCGCCCCTCGTTGCCCATGCGCAAAGCATCGGCGCGCCTGAACTGGCCGTCCCACGCAAGATCATGCATGTCACCGAAATCCCCGTCCTCGGTACCGGCAAGACCGACTATGCCACCATCCAGCGCATGGCCGAAACCGAAGGCAAGGCGGCGTAGCCCCCTACCCCCGCGACAGTAGGGGTCCAGCCGGGCCGGTTTTCCATCAGTGCGCAGGGTTCTGGGTCCCCGCCTTCGCGGGGAAAGCGCAAGAAAGAGAGCGAGCCCCCTACCCCGGCTTCGCCGGGACTTCCCCCAAAGGGGGAAGATTTACCCTTTCTAGATCTGCCCCCTTTGGGGGAAGTGGCCCGAAGGGCCGAAGGGGGCCTTGTTTTCTTACCCTACCGCTCCTGCCGCGCATGGAACTCGCGACGGAAGCTTTCGAACCGGCCTTCGCTGATGGCGGCGCGCATAGCGGCGGTCAGGGCTTGGAAGAAGGCGATATTGTGCCAAGACAGCAGCACCTGACCGAGGATCTCTTCGGATTTGACCAGATGGTGCAGATAGGCCTTGGAATAGCCACTGCTGGCCGGACAGGCGCTGGTCTCATCGAGCGGCGTGTCATCTTCGGCAAAGCGGGCATTCTTGAGCGCCAAGGGACCATCCCAGGTCCAGGCCTGACCGTGGCGCCCCGAGCGCGTCGGTAGCACGCAATCAAACATATCGACGCCGCGCGCGACCGCCTCGACCAGATCGATCGGCTTGCCCACCCCCATCAGATAGCGCGGACGATGAACGGGCAAAAGCGGCGCGCAGAAGGACAGGGTATCGCACATGGCCTCGTGGCCCTCACCGACGGCCAGCCCGCCAATGGCGTAGCCATCAAAGCCGGTCTCGATCAGGCGCTCGGACGATTCGCGTCGCAGGGCCTCGAAGGTCGAGCCCTGCTGAATGCCGAACAGGACCTGGCTCTCGCGCTCGCCAAAGGCGGCCTTTGACCGAGCGCCCCACCGGGCAGAGAGCCTCATAGCAGCGGCGGCGCGGGGCTCTTCGGCAGGATAGGAGACGCACTCATCGAGCTGCATGATGATGTCCGAACCGATCCGGTCGGCCTGAATCTCAATGGAACGTTCGGGCGTCAAGATGTGCTTGGAGCCGTCAATATGACTACGAAAGGCCACAGCCTCTTCGGTAACCTTGGAGATGCCAGACAGGGACATGACCTGAAAGCCGCCGCTGTCGGTCAGGATCGGACCGTTCCAGCCCATGAATTTGTGCAGGCCACCCAGCCGCTCGAGCCGTTCTGGCCCAGGACGCAGCATCAGGTGATAGGTGTTGCCAAGGATGATGTCCGCGCCGGTCTGGGCCACCTGATCCACCGTCAGGGCCTTGACCGTCCCAGCCGTGCCCACCGGCATGAAGGCCGGCGTGCGGATGTCCCCGCGCGGGGTCTTCAAGACGCCGGTGCGGGCTGCGCCATCGGTGGCGTGAATGTCGAAGTCAAACTCTGCCATTAGGAGGCGCGCCATAGCAGGGAACTGTCGCCATAGGAATAGAACCGGTAGCCGGTGGCGATGGCGCGCTCATAGGCCTCGCGCATCTGGGCTTGTCCGGCAAAGGCGCTGACCAACATGAACAGGGTCGATTTGGGAAGGTGAAAGTTGGTCATCAACCCATCGGCGGCGCGGAACCGGTAGCCCGGGGTAATGAAGATGGCCGTGTCGTTCGCAAAGGCGCGGATGGTGCCATCCTCGTCGGTCGCACTTTCCAGCAGGCGAAGGCTGGTCGTGCCGACACAGATGATCCGGCCACCGCTGGCGTGCACCCCATTGAGGGCATCTGCGGTTTGAGCCGACACCACCCCATATTCGGCATGCATCTTGTGATCGGTCAGATCGTCGGTCTTGACCGGCAAGAAGGTCCCTGCCCCGACATGGAGCGTGACAAAGTGAAGGGACACGCCCTTGGCCGTCAAAAGCGCGAGCAATTCAGGCGTAAAATGCAGGCCCGCCGTCGGTGCCGCGACCGAGCCGTCTTCACGCGCATAGACCGTCTGATAGTCGCGCCGATCGCGCTCATCTTCGGCGCGCTTGGCGGCGATATAGGGGGGTAGCGGCATCAGACCGATGGCCGCGATGGCGAGGTCGAGCTCAACACCGGAGCGTTCGAACGATAGGTTTACCTCCCCGCCCTCGCCCTTAGCCTCAACCGTCGCCGTTAGGGTTTGGCCCTCGCCCGCGCGGTCTTCATGCGGGCCAAACGCGACCTGATCGCCGATCTTGAGGCGTTTTCCCGGGCGCATGAAAGCGGTCCAACCGTTCGGGCTGATGCGCTTATGCAAGGTCGCCTCAACGGCCTGAACATTCTCGCCGCGCGTGCGGGTGCCAAACAGACGCGCAGGGATAACCCGCGTGTAATTGAACAGCAGCGCATCACCGGCCTGAAGAATGTCTGGAAGGTCTATGACCTGATGATCGGCCAGAG
>JBEGOG010000222.1:0-3799 GCA_041182125.1 Pseudomonadota bacterium | reverse complement strand
TGCACATTCTTGCCGATCTGGGCGCAGGACCCGACCGTGGCCCAGCCATCGACCATCGTGCCCTCATCGACATAGGCCCCGATATTCACGAAGCTGGGCATCAGGATGACATTGCGGCCAATGAAGGCCCCGCGGCGCGCGACGGCTCCGGGAACCGCGCGCAAACCGGCGGCGGCAAAGTCCTTGTCCGTCCAGTTCGCAAACTTGCCGGGGACCTTATCCCACCAAGGGCCCATGCCCATCGGATGGTTCATGCTCTCGGCGCTGGTCATGATCTGATTGGCGTGGAGGCGGAAAGACAGCAGCACAGCCTTTTTCAGCCACTGATGAACCTGCCATTCGCCGTCGATCTTTTCGGCCACCCGCGCGGCACCCGTATCCAGCAGGGAGATGCACTCTTCGACGGCCTCACGCGAGGGGCCGGTTGTGGTGTCGCTAATCTCAGTGCGGGCGTCCCAGGCGGCTTCGATGGCAGCTTGCAGGTCGGCGAAGGGCGCAGTCATGGCTTAACTCTCCTGAAGGCGTGCGCCGATCAGGAAGGGCGGCAGACGCGAGGTTCGGTGGTGGACGAAATCGGCGGTGGAGTCTAGGGCGTGGTGGCCGACCATAACGGTGGTCATGCCCATGGCCGCTGCCGGTTCGAGATTACGCTCACTGTCCTCAAAGAACACGGCGCTCTTGGGGGTTAGACCAAAGGCCTTGGCCATCTTGTCAAAGGTTGAGACGGCGGGCTTGGGCAGATAGTCGGCTGAGGCGATGTGGAAAATATCCTCAAACAGGTCAGAGACCCCCAGCTTGGCCAACACCCGCTCGGCATGGTCGCCCGAGCCATTGGTGAAGACCAGTCGGCGACCGGGCAGCCGTTCCAGCCCCTGACGCAACTCCGCGTCGGCGCTCAGGCCATCGAGCGAGATGTCATGCACGAAGGTCAGGAACTCTTCCGGCGGCAGGCCATGATGGGCCATCAGACCGGCCAAGGTGGTGCCGTGCTCGTGGAAATATTTCTTCTGCAGGGTCCAAGCCTCGTCCCTCGGCAAGCCCGTGAACTTGACCATGAACTCGGTCATCCGGTCGGAGACCAGAGCCATGACCTCCGATTCGCGCGGATAGAGGGTGTCGTCCAGATCGAAGATCCAGCTGTCCACATGCCTCAGATCAGCCGTCATGCGCGGATCAGGGTCCCGGCACCATGTTCGCTGAACAACTCGACCAGCATGGCATGGGGACGACGGCCATCTAGGATCACGACAGCGTCAACGCCCTGCTCAACCGCAGCAATGGCGGTTTCCAGCTTGGGGATCATGCCGCCGGTAGCGACACCGCTCTGAATGGCCGCCCGGGCTTCGCTAACCGACATCTGACGGATCAGCTTGCCATCAGCATCGAGCACCCCGGCCACGTCAGTCAAGAGCAGCATACGTTTGGCCTTCAGCGACCCGGCAAGAGCCCCTGCCACCGTGTCCGCATTGATATTGTAGGTCTGGCCCTCGTCGGACACGCCGATGGGGGCGATGACGGGGATATAGTCCTCGTCCGCATAGATCAGGGCCTCAATGATCTTGGGATCGACCTTTTTGGGTTCACCCACAAAGCCAAGATCAACGATCCGCTCAATATTGCTGTCGGGGTCGCGGCGAGACTTGCGGGCCCGCTCGACGGTGATCAGGCGGGCATCCTTGCCCGACAGGCCAACGCCGCGCACATCGGCTTCGGTGCCGGCGCGGTTGATCCAGTGGACAATCTCTTTGTTGATCGCGCCGGACAGGACCATCTCGGCCACTTCCATCGTCGCCTGATCGGTGACGCGCAGACCATCGATGAAGGTCGACTTGACCCCTGCCTTGTCGAGCATACGGCTGATCTGCGGACCGCCGCCATGAACGATGACCGGATGGACACCCAAGAGCTTGAGAAGGACCGCATCGGCGGCGAACAGCTTGGCGACGCTTTCTTCGCCCATGGCATGGCCGCCATATTTGATGACCACGGTTTCACGGTCATAGAGCTGGATATAGGGCAGCGCCTCAGCCAGCGTCTTGGCCGTGGCCCAGCCGCTTTCTTCCGGGGCTAGGTCTGGAGTTTTAGGAGTATCAGCCATCTAGGGTCCGCCGAATGGAGAGAGCGCGTTTCGATAACGAAGACCGGGGCAAATGTCACGGTTCTTGGTGCAGGCCTGGGTTCTTGGTAAGGGTCTTGGCGCTCAAATCAGCGCACAGACCTCCATGATTTCAGCGCGCAGTTCAGGAATACCGTCACCCTTAGCCGAAGAGGTGGCGACAACGCGGGGGAAGGCAGCGGGTCGTTTGGCAATGCCCTTGAGGGTCTTTTCCACGGTCACGGCCAGTTCGTGGGGCTTGATCTTGTCGGCCTTGGTCAGCACGATCTGATAGGACACAGCAGCCAGATCCAGCGCATCCATCGCCTCGGCATCCACCGCCTTAAGCCCATGACGCGCATCGATCAGCAAAAAGACGCGCTTGAGGTTAGGACGGCCTCGCAGATAGTCACGCCCCAAGTTCTGGAACTTGGCCGTCGTGGTCTTGGACGCCCGCGCAAAGCCATAGCCCGGCAGGTCGACGAGCCGCAGTTGCTCATCCAGTACGAAGAAATTGACCTCGCGAGTCCGGCCCGGCTCGTTCGACGCGCGGGCTAGGTATTTTTGATTGACCAGAGCGTTGATCAGCGAGGACTTGCCGACATTGGAGCGACCGGCAAAGGCCACTTCCGGCAAGTCTGCTGGGGGCAGCTGCGCGATGGCCGCTGCTCCCATCAGAAACGCGACGGGCTGTGCAAATAGGACCCGCGCGCTCTCTATCGTCTCTTCGGTAAAACTCACCCTGCGGCCTGCTGCTTACCGCTGATGCGGGCGATGAAGCTGTCGATCGGATTTTCGACCTTCAGGCGATGCATGATGACGTACTGCTGCAGGATGGTCAGGATGTTCTGCCAGAACCAATAGATCACCAGACCAACGGAAAACTGAGCCATGGTGAAGGTGAAGATGATCGGGAACAGCTGGAAAATCTTCTGCTGAATCGGATCGGGTGCCGGTGGGTTCATGGCCTGCGACAGCCACATGGATAGACCATAGATCAACGGCCAGACGCCAATATGCAGCGGTCCGCTAAGGAAGGCACCAATCATGGGCACGGTTGCTGGATCCCACGGGATAAGCCCGAACAGGTTCATAAAGGTCGTCGGGTCGCGTGAGGAGAGGTCATGCACCCAGCCGAAGAACGGCGCGTGGCGCATTTCGATTGTCACGGAGAGCACCTTGAACAGGGCATAGAAGACCGGGATCTGAGCCAGCATGGGCAGGCAACCCATCAACGGATTGATCTTCTCACGTTGATAGAGGGCCATGGTCTCCTGCTGGAGCTTCTGGGGATCCTTTTCGTACTTCTTTTTGATCTCCTCCATTTGCGGCGCGACCTTGCGCATCATGCTCATGGATTCGTAGCTCTTATTGGCCAGTGGGAAGAACAGCACCTTGACCACGACGGTGAGGAGCAGGATGGCTACACCGACATTGCCGACCAGATTGTAGAAGAAGTCTAGGACGCTGAAGATCGGACGGGTGAAGAACCAGAAATTGCCCCAGTCGACGGCCTGATCAAAGCGCACAATGCCGAGGGACTTTTGATAGTCCTGCAGCATAGGCACGATCTTGGCACCGGCGAACAGGTGCTGAGTTTCGGACACGGCGGTGCCGGGCGCGATCTTGTGGACGGGACCCACGAAGTTGGCTTCATAGACATCAGCCAGAGCGGTTTGAACGACACGAAACTGGCTCTTATTG
>JBEGOG010000221.1:0-3803 GCA_041182125.1 Pseudomonadota bacterium | reverse complement strand
CGAAGCCGAGATGCTCCGCACCCCGAACTTCGGCCGCAAGTCGCTGAACGAGATCAAGGAAGTGTTGTTGGGAATGGGCCTGCACCTCGGCATGGATGTTCCGAACTGGCCGCCTGAAAACATCGAAGAGCTGGCCAAGAAGTTCGAAGACCAGATCTAAAACCCTCTAAGGCCTATTTCGCTTTTGAGGGTGACCTTAGAGCGAAATGGGCTATAGCCCTGTTATTCAACGGATCGCCGGGAGGCGACCCGCCCCCAAGGAGAGACCCTCATGCGCCACGGTTACGCGCACCGCAAACTCGGTCGGACGACCGCTCACCGCACGGCCATGTTCGCAAACATGGCTGCGTCGCTGATTAAGCACGAGCAGATCGTGACCACCTTGCCTAAGGCCAAGGAACTGCGTCCAATCGTGGAAAAGCTGGTCTCTTTGGCTAAGCGCGGCGATCTGCATGCTCGTCGTCAGGCCATCAGCAAGGTTCGTGACGTGGAACAGGTCGGCAAGCTGTTCGCCACCTTGGGCCCTCGTTATCAAGAGCGTCAGGGCGGCTATATCCGCGTCCTGAAGGCTGGCTTCCGTTATGGTGACAATGCACCACTGGCCGTGATCGAGTTCGTTGATCGGGACCCGTCGGAAAAGGGCAAGGACTCCGGTCCAGTCCAAGTGTCCTACGACGCGGAAGACTAAGAGAATTCATCAAGCCCCCGGCCAAAACCGGGGGTTTTTTGTATCCAGTTCCCATCACGACGACAGGAGCCAGAGCTTGGTTCAGCCGGTTTCTAAGCCTCAGCGCCAGGCTGCAGTCCGTTTCATCTTTGCGACCGCCGTGCTCGATATTGTCGCTATGGGCGTGATGATCCCCGTACTGCCCAACCTGATCCGCGATATGGTCGGCGGTGATACGGCGGTGGCCGCTGACTACACCATGATCTTTGCCGTGACCTGGGGCCTGATGCAGTTTGTCTGTAGTCCTGTTCTTGGCATGCTGTCGGATCGTTATGGCCGTCGCCCGGTCCTGCTGATCTCGATCTTTGGGCTCGGCATTGATTACCTCTTAATGGCCTTAGCGCCCAACCTGATCTGGCTCTATATCGGCAGGGTCATTAACGGCATCACCTCCTCCAGTTTTTCGACCGCCAATGCCTATGTGGCGGATATCACTGAGCCCCAAGACCGCGCCAAGGCCTTCGGCATGATGGGGGCCGCCTTCGGGATTGGCTTCATTGTCGGCCCTGCGATTGGCGGTTGGTTGGGCGGATATGATCTGCGTTGGCCCTTCTATCTTTCCGCCGCCTTAGCTTTGGTCAATTGGCTCTACGGTCTGTTGGTACTGCCTGAATCCTTGCCGCAGGAACATCGTGCGAAGGGCTTAAACTGGGCCAAGGCCAACCCTCTCGGATCGCTGGACCTGCTGCGCTCCAAGCCCGGTCTAGTGGGCATGATGACTGTCAGTTTTCTGTTCCAAATGGCGCACGTTGTGTTTCCGAGCATCTTTGTCCTGTTTGTTGGCCACCGCTATGGATGGGGGCCTCGTGAGGCGGCAACCATGCTCGTGGCGACCGGGGCCTTGAGCGTCGTGGTGCAGTTGCTGGTGGTGGGGCGTGCGGTTAAGGCGCTGGGAGAGCGACGGGCCATTATGGTTGGCATGGCGGCGCAGATTGTGACCTTTGTCATCTATGGCTTAGCCCCGACACCGACGGTCTTCTATATTGGTCTTGTCATTGGCGGCTTGGGTGGATTGATCGGTCCGTCCTTGCAGGGGCTGATGTCGGGCCGGGTTCAGCCGTCGGAGCAGGGGCGATTGCAGGGGGCTAGTTCGGCTCTGATGGGTATATCATCGATCATCGGTCCAGCGCTCTATCTGTCGGTCTTTGCCTTTGCTCTGCGCCATGAGACGGCGCTGGGACTGCCTGGCTTGCCGCTGTTGGTTGCTGCGGGCTTCGGCCTCGCTGCGCTGGTGGCGGCCGTGCGTTATGCAAGGCATGAAGCAGTCTAGCCACGGTCCGGTCTTGATTGTGTCCTAAACCGTTCCCATAACGGTTCCTATGATCAAGGTTCAGTGTCCCATGAAGCTCAACCGCCTTAGCATCGCGCTCTTTGCCCTGCTCGCGGCCTGTTCAGACCCGCATGCTCGCTCGACGGCCCAGACCGTTTCGCCGGAGCTTCAGACCGTACTGCCAGATGTTCAACTGGCCGAGCCGACGCGGCACGTGCCGGGGGATGCGGGCGCGATCAAGACTTCGTTCGCGCCTGTGGTCAAAAAGGCTTCACCGGCTGTGGTCAATATCTTTAGCCGCCGCCTAGTGCGTCAGAGGGTCGATCCGTTCTGGGACTTCTTCAATGATGGCGGCGTGCCGCGTGAGCGGGTCGAGCAGTCCTTGGGTTCGGGTGTTTTGGTCCGCTCTGACGGCATCGTCGTGACCAACAACCATGTCATTGATGGCATGCAGGAGGTCATGGTCGTTCTGGCTGATCGGCGCGAGTTCCCGGCCAAGGTCCTGCTGGCCGATCCCAAGTCCGACCTCGCCGTCCTGCGGATCAACCCCAATGGCGAGCGGCTACCGGTTCTGGCCATTGATGAGCGCGAGCCGGTCTTGGTTGGCGATCTGGTGCTGGCCATCGGCAATCCGTTCGGTGTCGGACAGACCGTGACCAATGGTATTGTCTCAGCCCTAGCGCGGACCGATGTCGGCATTACCGACTATTCGTTCTTCATCCAGACCGACGCCGCCATCAATCCGGGCAATTCTGGCGGGGCCTTGGTCGATATGGATGGGGACCTGATCGGGCTCAATACAGCGATCTTTTCACGCTCGGGCTCGAGCTCTGGCATTGGCTTTGCCATTCCGGCGACCATGGTCAAGCAGGTTGTCGAGAGCGCGCTGGGCGGGCGCAGTTCGGTCATTCGGCCGTGGCTCGGGATCAAGACCCAAGCGGTCACCAGCGAGATTGCGCGCAGTCTTGGCCTTGACCGGCCAGAAGGCGTGCTGATTGCCGATATCTTCCCCGGCGGACCGGCTGAGCGGGCAGGGGTGAGGCAGGGCGATCTGATCTTGGCCATTGATGGTCAGGCTGTGAATGATGAGGCCGCGATCAACTATCGCATCGGCACGCGGAAACCCGGCGAGACGGCGGTTCTTCAGGTTCGCCGCGAGGGGACCATGAGAAGCCTTACCGCCAAGGTCGCGCCGCCGCCGTCTGAGCCTGCTCGCGACGAGAGACTGCTGACCGGACGTCATCCCATGGATGGGGCGAGCGTGGTCAACCTGTCTCCTGCGGTGGCGGACGAGTTTGGGGCCGACCCCTTTGTCGCGCGTGAAGGGGTCTTGGTGATCAAGGTCTCCGCCCAGAGCTATGCGGGCGGTGCCGGCTTCCAGCGGGGCGACCTGATCCGCGAGGTCAATGGCCGCCAAATCCGCTCGACCCGCGACCTTGCCGAGGCGCTTAAGAGCGGTGCCAGCGTCTGGCGCATCACCATCCAACGCGGGCCCCAGACCATTACGGCCCAGTTTAGGCTGTAGGGGAAACAAGACCCCCTTGGTCGCTTCGCGCCACCTCCCCCAAAGGGGGAAGATCTTGGAGCGTCAAATCTTCCCCCTCTGGGGGACGTACCGGCGCAGCCGGGGTAGGGGGACTTCTGGCACCGACCGCATGACAAAATCTGCGTCATTGCGAGGCGCATCGCGCCGAAGCAACCCAGAGCCATGTCAATTCAGGTCCGTGCCAGTCCCCTGGGTTGCTTCGCTGCGCTCGCAATGACGCGGTAAAGACACCAAAGCCCTTTCCCCCCCTTGAGGGGGAG
>JBEGOG010000220.1:0-4737 GCA_041182125.1 Pseudomonadota bacterium | reverse complement strand
CAATGACGCGGCAAGGAAACAAGGCCCCCTTCGGCCCTTTCGGGCCACTTCCCCCAGAGGGGGGAAGAATTACAGATCTTAGATCTTCCCCCTCTAGGGGAAGTCCCGGCGCAGCCGGGGAAGGGGGCGGGAGACGGGACCCCAATCTATCCGCGACACGCCGTCTTGCTTCGAAAGGTTCAGGACGAGGACACCCCCTCAACTTCCAATCACCTGCTCGGCCCAGCGAACAATTTGATCAGCGCTCATCAGGCCCGCCTTGCGACCCACCTCAACGCCGTCTTGGAATAGAATCAAGGCCGGGATGCCAGACACGCCCAAGGCTGAAGCGGCCTGAGGTTCAGCCTCTGAATTGAGCTTGAGCAGGCGCACCTTCGGCTCAAGTTGGCCTGCTGCGGCGGCATATTGCGGTGCCATGGCCCGGCATGGTCCGCACCAAGGGGCCCAGACATCCACCAGCACGGCTCCGCCTTTTGTATCGCGTCGGTGTTTGGCAAGCCCCGCGCCGGTCACCTCGACCGGCTTGCGCGAAAAGAGGGCCTCACTGCACTTGCCGCACTTGGCCTCGAAGGGATCACGCTGATCGGGCAAGCGATTGGTCGCACTGCATGTGGGGCAGACATATTGGCGAGGCACGGTCGGACCTTTCTAGGTCTTGAGCTTGTGAGCTCCAATAATATCAAGAGCCAACTTCTCGTAGAAGGGCTCACTTTGACCACGCTTGATTTTGCGGATGAAGTATTTTTCAAAGCCGATCTTGGCCAGATGAACCCACTTGCCCTGTGCGGCCCAATTGACGTTGCGCGGCGGAATCTGCGGCTGCGCCATAAAGGCCACGCCCCCGTCGCCGAAATCTGCCAGACAGATGGCATTCCACGACGCTTCGTGCTTGGCCGCCTTGCCGTCCAGCAGGTCTACCAGATTGTGGGCGATGGCCGTGACCATGCTCTCGATCATGAAGCCAGTCTTGGGCACGCCCACCGGCACGGGTGTCTTGCCTGTCGGGGCGATGGCCACGCAGACGCCGAGGGCAAAGATGTTGTGAAAGGTCGGGTTTCGCTGGTGCTCGTCGATCAACACAAAGCCCCGAGGATTGGTCAGACCCTCGACCCCGCGCAGGGCCCCGACCCCGCGAAAGGCCGGCAGCATCATGGAATAGGCAAAGGGCAGGTCATGGAGGGCCTTAACGGCACCATCCTCTGCCACCTCCTCCACATGCATCATCCCGGCCTCGACAGACCTCACGCGGGCATTGACGATCCATTTGATATGCCGGTCGCGCATCTCGCTTTCCAGCAGGCCTTTGGTGTCCCCGACCCCGTCCAGACCAAGATGCCCAACATAGGGCTCCGGCGAAACAAAGGTCATCGGCACCTTGTCGCGAATCTTGCGGCGGCGCAGCTCGGTATCCAGGATCATCGCAAACTCGTAGGCCGGCCCAAAGCAAGAGGCCCCCTGCACGGCACCCACGACAATCGGCCCGGGCGCTTGGGCGAAAGCCTCAAAGGCGGCGGCGGCGGTTTCAGCATGATCCACATGGCAGATGGATTGGGTAAAGCCGCCATGGGGACCTAGGCCCTCCACCTCATCGAAAGCCAACTCCGGGCCGGTCGCAATAACCAAGAAATCATAGTCCAATCGCGAACCGTCGCTAAGTTCGACTTGATTTTGCTCCGGATGGACGCGCTCGGCCGCCATCGGCGTAAAGCCGATGTCCCGTTTCGCAAATATCGGGGCCAATGGAACCTCAATAGCCGATCGGGTGCGCCAATGAACGGCAACCCAAGGATTGGAGGGCACAAAATGAAAATTAGGCTCCCTCGACACCACATGCAGGTCTACGGCCTTACCCAGCGCGGCCTTCAATTCGAACGCCGCGACCGCGCCGCCCAAACCCGCCCCAAGAATAATGATTTTTGACTTCGCCATGCCGCATGATCAGGATTCTCAACGAAAATCGCATTGTGATTGATCAAGGCGAAAGCGTAACGGACCCAATAGATTCAGGATGTTAAATTTTCCAATCGAGTTTAACTTTGTTCATTCTGGGTTGCATGTTACACATTCGTTCCCATCGGTATCGAGCGACCGAGTTCGCGCCGAAGGGACAAAGGGATGATTATGGAAGCAGCGATGGATTACGGCCATACACCGCAGTTGGCACAGTTAGAAGCCAGCGCCTATTCTGCCACACGCCTGATGAAGCTCTTGGCCAACGAACAGCGCCTCATCTTGGTGTGCAAGCTGATCGAAGGCGAATGTTCGGTTGGCGACCTCGCCGCCTATACTGGACTGGGCCAATCGGCCGCGTCTCAGCACCTTGGAAAGCTCCGCGCTGAAGCTGTGGTTGCCACGCGCAGGGACGCTCAAACCATCTATTACCGCCTGGTCGATCCCGCAGCGATCCGCATCGTCAACACCCTTTGCGACATCTACAAGACCTAGCCTAAAGCGGACAGGGGCCCGGACCCGAGCGGGTCGAGCCCCTCCCCATTAGCGCAGATCAGGACTGAAGCGGATATTGTCCTTTTCCAGCCCCTTGGCGACAATATCGAGCCCGCCGACCTTGATCATCCATTCCAAGCGGTGATCGCGATATTCGCGCTTGAACAGGCCGTCCTCGACCATCTTGGCCACCGCCCCCATGTCCGGCGCTGAGCTTTTCAGGAGGTTCATGACATCCTGTGTGGTCGCCTTGACACTGTCCCGCGCGTTGGCCCGCTCCAGCCAGTTGGCCAGCCTTGTCCCGGCGGGCACCTGATGGCCAAAGCCGCGCGAGCCATTGACGTAAGGCACGACCGACAGATCGCCCCAGCCAAAGGTCTCACCATTGAACCATTCGCGATCGCCCAACTGACGCTCTAGCCAGCTGAAATAGCCTTGGGTCTGGACCGCAGCCTTGGCCTCAATGGCTTCGGCTTGGGCGCCCGTCGCGCGCCGGAAGGACCGAAGCTCACCAAGGCCCCAATTGATGGCCTCATAGTGGGTGTCCATCACCTCTTCGAGCATCCGAACCCGCGCCCGCTCCGCCGCTGACGCCGGAAGCAGGGCCGGGGTCGGCCAGCGGTCTTCGATATATTCGAGGATGATGGTGCTATCGAAGATCTGGACGTCCCCATCGATCAGGGTCGGCACCTCGCCGCGCGGGTTGGCCTGGATGAAGGCCCCCTCCGCACCACCTGCACCGACGCCCTGTGGCAAGGTGGCTTCAAAGGCCACGCCCTTTTCGCGAAGAGCGATCTTCACCTTCTGGCCATAGGGCGAGAAGGGATGGTCATAGAGCTTGAGCATAGCCTTGATCCTTTAGCGTGAGGGTTTAGCGACCGCCTTGGCCGTCATCGATCTTGATGAAGGTGCCGGTGACAAATTCCGACGCGGGCGAGACCAGATAGACCAGTGTGCTGTCCATCTGAGCCGGGTCGCCTAGGCGCTGACGTGGGAAGCCCTTGGTGATGTCGCCCATGCGCGAAAGCATGCCGTCCATCATTTCCGAGGCAAAGGCCCCCGGCGCGATGGCGTTGACGTTGATGTGGAACCGCGCCCACTCGACCGCCAGCGCTTCGGTCATGCGGATGACACCTGCCTTAGTGACCGAATAGAGGGCTGCGCCGCCGCCGCGATATTCAAAGGCAGCAACCGAGGCGATATTCACAATCCGGCCGGGGATCTTGGCGTCGATCAGGCGGACGAAGGGGCCACGCAGATTGACGTCCATGACCTTGTCGATCAGTTCCAAGGACATCTTGTGAGCGCGCTGGGCATCGGGAATGCCGGCATTATTGACCAGGATGTCGACGACACCGAAATGGTCCTGAATCTGGCCGACCATAGCGATCATGGCTTCGGCGTCTGCGACGTCGACGGGGAAGGCTGCCGCCTCGCCGCCATCGGCCTTGATCTCGGCCACTAAGGCTTCGAGGCGCTCAAGACGGCGACCACTGACGGCCACCTTGGCCCCCTGCTTGGCCAACACCTTAGCAAAGCGCCAGCCTAGGCCTGAAGAGGCCCCGGTCACGAGGGCGACGCGGCCGGTCAAATCATTGGAAAGGTTCGGAAGGGGAAAGGTCATGGTCAAACTTTCTGATAAATGAGGATGTGAGGGTTCAGGCCTTGCCGAGACCGAGCAGGGTCTTGGCCATGATGTTGCGCTGAATTTCGTTGGTTCCGGCATAGATCGAACCGGCCCGGTCGTTGAGATATTTGGCAATGGCAATGTAGCTGCGCTCGGGCCCCACAGGCTCGAAGTCACCCTCAAAGCCCGGAACCGGACCGCCCGGACAGACCGAATGGGGCTGGAACGGCATGGCATAGAGCCCCGTGGCCTCCAGCGCCAATTCAGCGATCCGCTGGCTCAGTTCGGTTGAAACGGTCTTCATCAGGGACGAGGCAGGTCCCGCGCCGCCGCCCTGCGCCACCGTCGACATGACCCGAAGTTCGGTCGTGGACAGGGCCTCGACCTCGATCGAGACCTGCGCCACGCGGGCGGCAAAGTCATCATCGCCCGGCTGGATCATGGCCTGAAGCCGCTTGACCCGCGCCGCAAGCCCTGGTGCCGAGACGCTGCCGCCGCGCTCGAACTCCATCAGATATTTGGCCACGGTCCAGCCCTGCCCCGCCTCGCCGACCACATTGGCCTTAGGCACGCGCACATCGGTGAAGAAGATCTCGTTCTGGATATGCTCGCCACTGAGCGAGATGATCGGCCGGACCTCGACGCCGGGGCTGCGCATGTCGACC
>JBEGOG010000219.1:0-4451 GCA_041182125.1 Pseudomonadota bacterium | reverse complement strand
ACAAGGTGGCGTGATATGGCTGCGGTAACAGAACTTGGCTACCTGACCATCGGGGTCAGCGATCTGGCGGCGTGGAAGCACTTTGCCGCCCATATTATCGGCCTAGAGGTCGTCGAGACCGGTCAAGTCGGCCGGTGCGACCTGCGCATGGACTATTGGCACCATCGCATCAGTCTGGTCGAGGATGGCGCGGACGACATCACGGTGACGGGATTGCGGGTCGCCGGTGCCGATGAGTTTCGCGAGATGCTGGCCAAATTGCAGGCCGCAGGCATTGAGGTCACTGTGCTGTCCGGCGAAGAGGCAGAGGAGCGTTCCGTGCTCGAAGTGATGAGCCTGAAGGACCCCAACGGTTACGCCTTGGAAATTTTCCACGGGCCACTGGTTCAGTTCGACAAACCGTTCCATCCGGGTCGCCGGATGCATGGTCGCTTCAGAACCGGTGACCTTGGCCTAGGTCACGTCATGCAATCCTCTCGTGCGGATTTCGACGCCAACTACCAGTTCTATCGCCTGCTCGGTATGCGCGGCGGCATTGAGTACAAGCTGGTCATTCCGGGCGCTCCGGGTCCCGTACCTTTGATGTTCATGCACTGCAATGAGCGCCAACATAGCCTGGCTTTCAGCGGTCCAGCGGAAAAGCGGGCCAACCACATCCTGTTCGAAGTGGAAACCATGGCCGATGTGGGCCTCGCCTATGAGTTGGTTAAGGCCGCGGGCCTACCGGTCATTATCGAGCCCGGCAGCCATGCCAATGACCAGATGTATTCTTTCTACATGAAGAACCCCTCGGGTTTCATGTGCGAGATTGGCTGGGGCGCACGCTCTGCAGTTCATCAGTCTGAATATTATCAGCGCGATTCCTTCGGTCACGCCCCGGTTCCCGGCACGATGAAGGGCTTCATGGTTCCGGCCTAATCCGGCCTCTAACCTCAACAATAGACCCACCATAGGAAGGTTTAGCCCATGTCCGTGCTTGATGGACCCCGCGAAGAATGGCGTCGGATTTTGCTCGAAGGCACCCCTCAATGGGTACGGCCCGAAGGTGACGAGCTGCGCCTCGGCGATGGCCGACGGATTGCTGAGGCCAGTTCAATCTATCTGCCAGCCTGTGATCCGACCAAGATCATCTGTATCCACCTGAATTATGAATCGCGCCGGGTGGAGTTTAAGGCCCCGCCCCTAACCACTCCGACCTATTTCCAAAAGCCGCTGACCACTTTGAATTCCCATCGGGGTAAGGTGACCCGGCCCGCCGACTGTCAATATCTCAACTATGAGGGCGAGATCGCGGCCATTGTCGGCAAGCCCATGCGCAATGTGGCTCCGGCCGACGTGTGGGACTATCTGGCGGGCTTTGCGGCTGCCAACGATGTTGGAGCACAAGATTTCCGCGATACGGATGCGGGCTCGATGCTGCGGGTCAAGGGTCAGGACGGGTTCTGTCCGATTGGTCCGGGCATTGTACGCGGTGTCGATATCCGCCAGTCTCAGGTGCGGACCTATATTAATGGCAAGGTCGTCCAAGACGGCCCCGTGTCGGAAATGACCTTCGATATCCCCTACATCATGGCCGATCTGTGCCGGCACATCACCCTCCTGCCCGGCGATGTGGTCCTGACCGGCACCCCAGCCAATTCCCGCCCCATGCAACTCGGTGATGTTGTCGAGGTTGAGGTGACGGGTATCGGCCGGGTCATGAGTACGGTTCAAGAGGCCCCCGCGCCCCAGCATAAGGTCGGGCATCAGCCGACCGACAGCGATCAGGTCCGCCGGGTCGCGCTCGGCCAGTTCTAATGACAAGCCAGGCCTGCTGCCACGACCTTTGGCGGCAGGCCTAAAGCGCTCAATCCGCGCATCAATATTCCCATAGGACCTCGTGACATGACGCTAGCGGCTCGCGCTGACAACATTTTGGACCCGTCGATCTTTCCGGCGGAAAAGGGTCCGTCACACGCTCTATTTGATGCGTGGCGCGCAAGCGATCCGGTTCACTGGAACCCGGCAAACCCCGCCTATGTGCCCAATGTCCCCAATTCCAGCATGACCAAAGGCTTCTGGGTCCTGACCCGCTATGAGGACGTGTTTAATGTCTCTCGGGATCAAGAGACCTTTAGCTCCTATGACGAGGGCTTCGTCATTTGGGATGTGGATGATGTGGAGCTAGAGCGGCAAAGGGCCAATTTCATGGGTATGAGGCCCATGGAACATACGGCGGTAAAACAGTTCCTGATGCCCGCCTTTTCACCTAAGGCGCTGCAAAATCTCGTTCCTCAGATTGACCGGCTAGCCAAAGAGATCGTGGATAATATTGCCGCGCGCGGCGAGTGCGAATTTGTCTATGACGTGGCGTCCAAGCTTCCGGTCTATACCTTCTGTGAATTGATGGGCATTCCAGAGGAGCTGCGCGACAAGGTCGTCGAGCTTGGCAATGCCATGGCTGATGTCGAGACCCGCGGCGAGCATGAGGTTGACCCGACCTTCCTACTGTTCGGACTGGCCGAAGAGATTTCGCAGCAGAAGCGGGAAAATCCAGATGGCTCGCTCTTAAGCCTGCTGGTCCATGATCAAAGCCTTGGCCTTAGCCAGATGGCGATCAATATGTTCTTCATCGTCTTTGCCATCGCTGGCCATGAGACGACCCGCAGCACGGCGGCGCACTTCATCTATCTGATGAATGCCCATCCCGAGCAGTTCGACCTCCTCAAGAGCGACGTGGACCTCTATCTGGAAAATGCCATCGAAGAGGTGCTGCGCTATACCTCAACCACGACCAATTTTCGCCGCACCGCCACGGTAGACACGACCATTGGCGGCACACCCGTCAAGAAGGGGGACAAGATCTACCTCTCCTATTCGGCGGCTAATCGCGACCCGGCGGTCTTCGAAGACCCCCATCGCTTTGACATCACCCGCACCAATGCCCGCAAGCATATCGCCTTTGGGACCGGCCCCCATGTCTGCATCGGTGCACGGGTCGCCCGCATGCAACTTCACGCCCTGCTCAAGGAAATCATCACTCGGCTTCCAGACCTGAGTGTCAGCGGTGAACCCAAGTGGCTGAGCTCGATCTGGTTCAACGCCATTACCCATCTGCCGGTCAGCTATCGGCCCGAATAGGGCACCCTCCCCCTTCACAAATGAAAAGGGGCGCAACCTTGACGCTGCGCCCCTTTTGCTATGGCCGTTCGAACGGTCCGGCGTCAGTCGACGCCGATGGCCGTCATAAGCTCTGAGAACTGAGTCCAAGGCCGCTCCATCTGGGCGAACATATGGTCCAGCGCGAAGTTGCGCGGCGCACTGGCCAGATAGAAGCGTTCATAGAGTTCGACCCGGCCACCCAGCGCAGACCCGGCAAAATCCCAGGCCGTGCGAAACAGTTTGGCCCGCTCGCGCGCGCTCATGCCCTTGGCTCCGGGCATATAACGTTCGATCAGAGGACCCATCTGCGGATTATCAAAAGCTTCAATCGAGGCTGTGGCCAACAGATTGTGCGAGCCAATGATCTTGATGATCTCGTTGGCCCGGACCATCCAGCCGGGCATCTGCGCCCGCAGTGCCCTTAGGGGTCGATCATCGGCAAAGAAGGCTCCATTGCCATAGTCCCGGCCATCGGCTTCCGCTGCCTTGATGGCCGAACGCGTCAGGCAACCATAGCCCCACAGCTCACCCAGCAGGGCGGCCGTGTCAGGCCCATGCGGGCGCTCAGTTCGTAGGCGAATTCCAGCTTCACCGCGGCGCGGATGCAGGTCTGCTGCATGATATTAGCGGCCCATCCGTGGCGCATCAGGCCATTATAGACGTCGATATCGCCGTCGATGAACACCCGCTCCAAGGGGATCTCGACATCGTCGAAGATCATGAAGGCATCTTGCTCATCGAACCGGCTTGAGAAGGGCTTGTCACCGACGCTGGCAGCCACACCATAATGGTCACGGCAAAGGGTGATTAGCCCCTTGGTTCCCATCGGAATGGAAAAGGCCAGAAGCGTCGCCGGATCGACATTCGGCGGTTGGGGCTGGCCAGGATAGACAAAGAGCTCGTCGGCGAACGGGCCCAAGGTCGCTAAAATCTTAGCCCCGCGTACAATGATACTGTCTTTGGTGCGGCGCACGACCTTTAGTGCAAGCTCGCCATTGACGCCTTCTGTATCGGCCAAGCCCTTATCTACGACGGGATGAATGATGGTGTGGGTAAGCGACAGGTCCTTCTCGACCACCTCACGATAAAACCGGCCCAGACGGTCCGAAAAGGTCGTGTCGCCCTTGGCGGTGAAGATATCCCGGCGCGCCATAAAGCCCGCCAAGGTGACATTCACATAGTCCGGCGTGCGGCCCAGCATGCCGTTGGAATAGCGCGCGAACCGGTCAAAGGCGCGGTTGCGGCGTTTCAAATCGTCCAAAGATTTGGGAATGATCAGGCTGGCGCTCATCGGATTGCCGGTCTCGGGA
>JBEGOG010000218.1:0-12003 GCA_041182125.1 Pseudomonadota bacterium | reverse complement strand
CCGGCCTCATTGTCCTCAGACGAGTGCGGAGCCAAAAGCCGTGACCGACGTTTTTGAAGAGGTCGAAGAGCAGCTTCGCTCCGACCAATATATGGCACTCGCGCGCCGCTACCTGCCTTGGGGGATCGGCATCATCGTGGCTGGTGTGCTGATCGCTGCGGCGGTCTGGGGCTATGGTGATTATCAGACCCGTCAAGCTGGCAAGGCCGCCGAGGCCTATGCCGAGGCACTGGAGTCGGTGACCAAGGGCGATAGGGCCGGTGCCTATGCCCAGTTCGAAACAGTCGTGAAGGTTGGCTCCAAGGGTTACAAGGCCCTAGCCCTTATGCAGCAAGGCGGTCTGCGCCTTGAAGACCGCAAGACCGATGAGGCGATCAAGCTGTTTGACGCAGCTGCCGAAGTTGCACCAACCCCGGTGATTGGTGATGCTGCCAGCCTTAAATCCGCCTTCGCCCTGATGGATACAGCCCCTTATGCCGATCTGGAAAAGAGGTTGAAGCCGTTGACTGAGATTAAGCGACCCTACCGCGCCACCGCCCTGGAGGCCCTTGCCATTGCCAAGCTTGCTGCGGGCAAGGTCGATGAGGCCAAGAGCGATTTCGGCGTGATCAACCTTCTGCCCGATGCGCCAGCGGCCATGCGTGAGCGGGCCAATGCGGCCATCAGCCTGATTGATTCGGGGACATCGAAGTCCTTGAAGGACATTGCCAAGGCGGCAATAGCCCTTCCTGAGCCAAGGACCTTGCCTGCCGGTGCGGCCATTCCGGGTCTGTCGAACGCAAATCCACAAGCCGGAGCGCCCCAATGACCCTGAAGCGAAATCTCACGGTTGTCGCCTTGGTCTTGGCGACCAGCGCGGGCCTCTCGGGCTGTGCGTCGATTACGAACCTCAATCCCTTCAAGGGTAAGGCCAGCAGCAATAAGGTTCAGGCCTCTGCGGGCGAGCGGATCTCGATCATTGCGTTTGACGAGCAACTGCAAATTTCTGACGCCCTCAAGGGGGTAGACTTCTATTTGCCTGATGCGGTCGCACGGACCGATTGGCCTTTGCCAGGTGGGACTCCAGAGCAATCGGTTGAACATCTGGCCGCCGGTGCCAATCTCGACATCGTTTGGAAGCGCGGCATTGGTAAGGGCTCGGATCGCCGGGTTCACCTGACCGCACCGCCAATTTCTGCCGATGGCGTGATCTTCACCATGGACGCTGAAGCGGGTGTCTCGGCCCATAGTGCCAATGGCGGGGCAGAGGTTTGGAGCACCAACCTTGCGCTTCGGGATCGTCGCGACCGCGAAGCCTTCGGCGGCGGTTTGGCCTATGCCGACGGTAAGGTCTTTGTAACGTCTGGCTATCGCTTTATTGCGGGCTTGGATGCCAAGACCGGCGCGCTTCTCTGGAAAACGCCGGTTGAAGCGCCGATCCATGCGGCCCCAACTGTATCGGGCGGGCGTCTGTTCGTGGTCTCGACCGACAATGAGCTTTTGACGGTGGATACTGCGACCGGGGCCTTGGGCTGGAACTATCAGGCCTTGGTTGAGCCTGCGCGCATCCTTGAAGCCACCAGCGCCGCCATTTCTGGCGATACAGTTATTGCAGGTTTTGCCTCAGGTGAACTGATCGCGCTGCGGACCGGCAATGGTAACGACATCTGGTCCGAGGTCCTGTCACGGGCCAGCCGCACCAACGCCTTGTCTGAAATTCGCGACATTCCCGGCCGTCCAGTGATCTATAAGGGCGACGTCTTTGCCGTCAGCCACTCGGGCGTCTTTGCGGCCACCGACCTTCGCACCGGCACTGCCCGGTGGTCCTTGCCGGTCTCGGGGATCAGCACCCCCTTGCCGGTCGGTGACGTGGTCTATGTGGTGTCCAAGCCCGGTGAAGTGATCTGTGTGTCGCGCGAAACCGGTCAGGTCTACTGGATCGTGGACATGAACAAGGATCGCAAGAAAAAGCAGCGCGCAGCCTGGTCGGGCCCTGTTCTGGCTTCCAACCGACTGATCGTCGTGTCGAGCACCGGTGAGCTGGTCGCCCTTAATCCCAAGACCGGCACCGTTGAAAAGACGGTCAAGTTGGGCACGCCAGCCCTTCTGTCGCCCATCGCTGTTAACGACACGCTCTATCTGGTTGGAGACAAGGGCGTACTTCTCGCCATTCGGTGATAGACTGTTGGATCAGGGCGTTCATTTGGCCGCCTATCTACCCATTTAGGAGACCGCGCGTTCATGGCGCTTAAAGTCGCGATCGTCGGTCGCCCAAACGTGGGCAAGTCCACGCTGTTTAATCGTCTGGCCGGAAAGAAGCTGGCTATTGTCGATGACCAGCCAGGGGTGACCCGCGACCGCCGTTTCGCCAAGGGCCGCATCGGTGACCTTGAACTCATCCTGATCGACACCGCAGGTTTCGAAGATCTGACCGACGAAAGTCTGGAATCGCGCATGCGCCGCCAGACCGAATTGGCGATCGAGGAATGCGACGTCGCCCTGTTTGTTATGGATGCCAGAGAGGGCGCAACCCCTCTGGACGGTGTCTTTGCTGAGATCCTGCGTCGGACGAGCAAGGCCGTCATTCTGGCCGCCAACAAGGCCGAGGGCCGGGCCGGTGAGGCGGGCGCGCTAGAAGCCTTCCAACTGGGGCTTGGCGAGCCGATCTCGATCTCGGCTGAACATGGCGAGGGCATGGCCGATCTCTATGCCGCCTTCCGCGTCGTTTCCGATCAACTGATCGAAGAGGATGACGAGGACGAGGACGGCGAAAAGCCGATCCGGATCGCCATTGTCGGCCGTCCCAATGCGGGCAAGTCGACCCTCGTCAATCGCTTGATCGGTGAAGAGCGCCTGCTGACCGGGCCCGAGGCCGGGATCACCCGCGATGCCATCCCAGTTGACTGGACCTTTGAGGGGCAAGAGATCCGTCTGGTCGATACGGCGGGCCTGCGTCGTAAGGCGCGCATCCATGAAAAACTGGAAAAGCTGTCTACAGGCGATACGATCCGGGCCATCACCTTTGCCGAGGTGGTTATTCTGGTCATGGACGCCACGCACCCCTTCGAAATCCAAGATCTGCAGATCGCTGACCTGATCGAGCGCGAGGGACGGGGTCTCGTCTTTGCGCTGGCCAAGTGGGACCTTGTTGAGGATCAGCAGGCGCAGTTGGCGGCCTTTAAGGAACATGCCGAACGGATGTTGCCTCAGGTTCGCGGCACACCCGTCATCGCCCTGTCCGGCGAGACTGGTAAGGGCGTGGATCGCCTGATGCCTGCCGTGACCAAGGTCTATAAGGACTGGTCGACCAAGATTAAGACCCGCGACCTCAATGCTGGTCGACCAAGATTAAGACCCGCGACCTCAATGACTGGCTGCAGATGGCCATGCAACGTCACTCGCCGCCTTCGGTCGGTGGGCGGCGGATCAAGCCCAAATATATGGCTCAGATCAAGGCGCGGCCTCCGACGTTCGTGCTGTTTTCGTCGCGGGCGGCTGAAATGCCCGAAAGCTATCGGCGCTATCTGGTCAACAGTTTGCGCGAAAGTTTCGACATTCCGGGCGTGCCCTTGCGGATCACCATCAAGTCTGGGGCCAATCCCTATGCTGATGGCGATGGCAAGCCGACCTCACGCGCGGGTTACAAGCCGAGCCGTGAGCGCGCTGCCAAGGCCGCTGCGTCGGTTGAGAAGGTCAAGGCTGCAGCCGAAGCCAAGGCCGCCCCTGCGCCTGTGTTAGAGCTTGAGGCCGTTGAGGTCTCTGCCGCGACTAAGGCGAAGGCCAAGCCTAAGGGCACCGGCGGCGGGGTAAAGTCGCCTCGCGCCAAGGCTCGCGCTCTGGCCAAGACCGCCTCGATCATCCGCTCGCGTCCGGGCGGCGCACGCACCGGTCCAAAGCCGCCCAAGACCCGCTCTGTCGCGCCGAAGAAGCCCAGCAAGCCTGCAGGGCCAAAGAAGCGCTAGGTCTTATCGGCCAGACTTTCGAGGCGCGGCATCATATTGATGTCTGCTGTCTCGACCGCCATGGCGCGGATGGCGGGCAGGATCTCTTCGACACGGGTGACCGAGCGATAGGCGTCTGCGAAGGCCCTAGGGGTTAGTCGCTCTTCCATCGTATGGGCGATCATGTGGAAGAAGGGCTGCCAATAGCCTTCCTGATCGAAAAAGATGATCGGCTTGCGATGCAGGTCGAGCCGTCGCCATGACAGGAGTTCCACCACCTCTTCCAAGGTGCCGATCCCGCCGGGCAGGACGACGAAGGCGTCAGACTGCTCGAACATGATCATCTTGCGTGCGTGCATCGAGGTGACGACGACGGTCTCGACCTCATCATAGAGAATTTCGCGGCTGCGCAAGAAGTCGGGCATGATGCCGAGGACCTTTCCGCCATGATGATGGGCCGATTTTGCCGTCGCCCCCATCAGGCCTACGCCGCCGCCGCCATAGACTAGGCGCAGGCTCTCTTGGGCCAAGATCGCGCCAAAACTCGCCGCTGCGGCCAAAAAATCGGGATTGGCGGCATTGGACGAACCGCAATAGACACAGACAGATGAAATGGATGAAGGATGATCAGCGGCCGACATTAAATCAGGTCTCCCAGCGCGCCAAACGATGGGTGTGCACCCGGCGTGGCTATGATCTATTTATGTCCGAGTTTCCCGCGCAAATTGCAAGGCGTCCTTTATGAAGAGTGGCTTGGAGTGCCTAAGGACTATCGATGATGCCGCCTCCCAAAGAGGGCATTCGCTTGCCCATTGGGTTGGGTTTGGGCTCGTCTGCCTCCTTTCAGCCTGTAGTCCCAAAGCCGATGATCCACTCCCGCCAGCGGATGTGCAAAGTGCGCAGGTGGGTTATCTGCAAGCCCCGCGCCTGACCGCGGCAAGCCTTTCGGACCGGTCGTTCCGTGTGAAGGGCGTTGCTGCAAAGGGCGCTCGCATTCGTCTCTCCAGCCCAGAGGGCCAGGCTTTCGGGACAACCGCAGACGATCGGGGTGGGTGGCAGATTGACGTGCCCCGTAACGCTGCCATGGCCCAGCAGGCCATGTTGTTTGGTCTGTCCGAGGACATGGAAGGCCGTATCATTCAGGCCGAATTCTATGTTGCGCTCTTGCCTGACCCGCAGGTTCCTGTGGTCCTGCTCAGGGCCGGTACAGGAGCCCAGACCCTCTTTCAGGGGGCCGCATTTGCCATTACAACCGCTGACTTCGATGGAGCGGGTGGCCTGACAGTTTCAGGCTTTGCGCCTGCCGGAAAGCCGATCAAGGCCAGCCTAGATGGGTCTGCAACCATCGAGGCGTTCGCCGGTCAGGATGGACGATTTAGTCTCGGCTTGCCCAGTTCCGTCCCAACCGTCGTGCATCAAATCCAAATCCTGTCTGGCATGGATCAGCGGGCCCTTAGGCTCGATGTTTCTGCCCATAGGCTACCGGCGGGAACCCTTGCCGATACGACGCGCCTTGCAAGCGGATGGCGTATTGACTGGACGACCCCGAGCGGCGGGGTGCAGACCACCTATGTTCAAAGTTCAACGGTTGGCGTGAAGCCATGATCGGTTCCCTATGAGTTTGCGTATGTCTGCCCCATCCCGCCGCGATGCGGCCCCCGGTGCCATTGCGGAGCGCCGCGCTGAGGTGCCCTTGCTGGGCGTGCTTAATGACCTTTGGACGCTGGTTTTACGGTCTAAGGCGGATCACCTGAAGACCCGGCTCAGCGTGGCTCTGATCCTGACCATCGGTGGTAAGGCCATCGGCGTCTTGGCCCCCCTGCTGCTGGGTAAGGCCGTCAATCAGCTGGCCGAAGGGCAAAGCGCGGCGGTTGGCGCACTCTATGGCTTTGTCGGTCTAGCGGTCGGATGGTCGATCATCCGCTTTCTTGCCGCCGTAGCCCCTCAAGCGCGCGATGCGATCTTCACGCCCGTGGCGCAAGCGGCCCAGCAGCGGGCGGCGACCGAGACCTTTGCCCACGCCTTGTCCCTGTCCATCGATTTTCATCAGACCAAGCGCACAGGGTCGCTGTCGCGTGTCATAGACCGGGGTGCCCGTTCGATTGATTTCCTGCTGCGGACCCTGGTGTTCAATCTGGCCCCGACGGCCTTGGAATTGATCATGGCAGCGGTGGTCTTGGCCAAGGCCTATGATTGGCGATTTGCGGTCACAGCGGTGGTGACGGTTGGGATCTATGGGGTCCTGACCTTCAGCATCTCCGATTGGCGCATCGGTCATCGCCGCGCCCTGAATGAGGCCGATTCCGAGGCGGCAGGCCGCGCGGTCGACGCTCTGATGAACTATGAAACGGTCAAGACCTTCGGGGCCGAGGCGCGGGCGGCGGCGACCTATGACCGCGCCCTGGCAGGCTATTCGCAGGCCTCGATCAAGGCCAATGTCTCGCTGGCGGTACTTAACGGGGTTCAGGCCTTGGTCATGAACCTTGGCCTCGGCGTCATGGCGGTTCTGGCAGGCCAGCCTTGGTCATGAACCTTGGCCTCGGCGTCATGGCGGTTCTGGCAGGCCATGAGGCCATGGCCGGACGGATGGGGCCGGGCGATGTCACGGCGGCCATCCTGATCCTGATCGCGCTCTATCAGCCCCTGAACATCCTCGGCTTTGCCTATCGCGAGATCCGGCAGTCCTTCATCGATATGGAGGCGATGTTGGAATTGACGCGCTTGAAGCCCGACGTGGCCGATGCCCCCGACGCCGTTGACCTACCGACCACGGCGGATCGGCGCGGTGGGAGGGTGCAGTTCGAGGCCGTGTCCTACCGCCATGATGCCCGCTCAGAGGGTCTGGTCGATGTGTCGTTTGACAGTGAGCCGGGAACGACCACGGCGTTGGTCGGCCCGTCGGGTGCGGGCAAGACCACCCTTGTGCGCCTAGCCTTGCGCCTGATCGATCCTCAGATTGGCGCGGTTCGCTTGGACGGCCTTGACCTTCGCAAGATCAAGCAGGCCTCGCTGCGCCGTGCGGTTGCTCTCGTGCCGCAGGATGTGGCCCTGTTCAATGACAGCGTGCGCAGCAATATCGCCTTTTCCCGCCCCGATGCCGATGATGCGGCGGTCTGGGCGGCGGCAGAGGCCGCTGAGCTGGGCGATTTCATTCGCGGCCTGCCCGAAGGCATGGCCACGCGGGTGGGGGAGCGCGGCTTGAAACTGTCTGGCGGTGAGCGTCAACGGGTCGGGATCGCCCGTGCCCTGATGGCCGACCCCCGCGTCCTGATCCTCGACGAAGCCACCAGCGCGCTGGATAGCCGCACCGAAGAGGCGATCCAAGCCACCCTGCGCCGGGCTCGGCAAGGGCGCACCACCCTTGTGGTGGCACACCGGCTGTCGACCATCGCCGATGCGGACGAGATCATTGTTCTTAAGTCTGGGATGATCGTTGAGCGCGGCACCCACGATGGACTGATCGCCGCCAACGGCGAATATGCTCAGCTCTGGCGCAAGCAGACCCGCGACCCGAGCGAGGACCAAGATGAAGCGGCGCTTTAGGCGGAACCCTTCAAGACCCCTCCATCGGCTTTCAGCTTTCGAGCAAGAGGCTCAGGCTAGGCTTTCGCTAAGCTCAGTTGGATGACGTTGGTGCGTTCGGTGCGGAACCCGGCTTCGCAGTAGCTGAGATAGAACTGCCATAGGCGGCGGAAGCGTTCGTCAAAGCCGAGTGGTTTGATCTCGTCCCAGGCGCCTTGGAACCGTTCGGCCCATTGGACCAGCGTATCGGCATAGTTCTGGCCAAAGCGCGACACGTCGCGCCATTCCAACCCAGCACGTTGGGTTTCCTGCAGCAGGCGCTTTTCGCTGGGCAGCATACCGCCTGGGAAGATGTATTTCTGGATGAAGTCAGCGCGGCTGCGATAGTCGGCGAACAGGTCATCCTTGATGGTGATGATCTGTAAACCGGCTTGACCGCCGGGCTTGAGCACATCGCGGACCTTGTCGAAATAGGTCGGATAGGTCGGCCAATATTGCTCACCGACCGCTTCGAACATTTCGATGGAGGCGACGCGGTCAAAGGTGCCCTTCACGTCACGATAGTCGATCAGCTGGATGTCGGCGCGCTCGGCCAGGCCGAGGTCAAATAGACGCTTGCGGGCAAAATCATGTTGGGCCTGAGAGATGGTGACGCCCGTCACCTTGGCCCCGATCTCCTTGGCGGCATATTCGGCAAAGCCGCCCCAACCGCAGCCAATCTCAAGAACGGTCTGGAGAACGGTCTGGTCGGTTTGAAGGTTCATAGAGCGGGCGAGCGTCGCATATTTGTTCTGCTGTGCCTCGCTTAGGGGCTGATCGGGCCGGTCGAACCGAGCGGAGGAGTAGGTCATTGAAGGGTCGAGCCAGCGCTCATAGAAGGCGTTGCCCAGATCGTAATGGGCATAGATGTTGCGCTGTGAGCCCTTCTTGCTGTTGCGGTTGAGCAGGTGCGATAGGAAGTTAAAGATCCCGACCAAGGGGTTGCCATTGACCAGCCGTGCCAGACGATCCCAGTTCAGGGTGAAGGCTTGCAGCACGGCAGACAGGTTTGGAGAGTCCCATTCATTGGCGATGAAGCCCTCGCCAAAGCCAATGTCACCGGCAGCCATTACCCGTCCGATGAAGCGGAAGTCACGGATGATCAGCAGGGCATCCGGCCCGGGTTCTGTGCCCTGTACGCGAAAGGCCAGACCCGACGGCAGCATGAAGCTCATCGAGCCATAGTGCCAGTTAGTCTTTGAGATACGCACGGCGGTGCGAAAGGCCGCTGGTGATCGGCGAACCTCTGGCAGGGCGAGGGTCTCGGCCGTGACGAGGGGCAAATCAGCCAAGACAATCTCGGCGGGGTTCAAAGAAGCGACAGACATTAGAACCCCTAAAGAGATCGACGTGTGACTTGACCAAGACTGACACCAGCCTTTGGCCCTGCAGGACGAGCACCAAAGACGGCACCCTTGAACCAGAGGCGGATCGCCTCCCAGTGAATAGCGGCCACGACGCCCAAGGTCATGAGCGGCATGGCGAAGAAGAGCTTGATCAGGGCTGCGTCGGTCAAGGCCTCGCGCCGCGCGATCAAGGTCGCTGTAAAATCTATCTCACCGCCGACCTGTTTGAGAATAGTCAAACTCAGCCGATCCTCAGGAGGGGTTACCGTAAATCTATAGCCGCCCTCAACCCGGTAGAAGGGCGAAACATAGAGAAGCTTGTCTGCCTCATGGCGTTCGACCTCTAGGCCTTCGGTGGGCACCACATAGGCGTGGGTTTGACCAAAGGTATTGTTGACCTCGTAGAGCACCGCTTTCAGTGCGTCATTTGGGCCGTAAATGTAGAAAAGCGAGATCGGGTTGAAAACAAAACCGAGTACACGCGGAAAGCACAGAAGCGAGATGCGCGTTGTCGGCACATCCAGTCCCGCCTGTTTCAAGGTCGCTTCGACCCATGGGCGCAGGGGCGAGCCATCGCGTGCGCCATGGTCGCGCTCAGCAAAGGAAAAGAGACCAAGGCGGTCGCGTCCTATGGTCTTCAGCCCTGCAAAGGCCTGATCCAGCCGATCGACATCCACCAAGATCTGAAAGACGCCGTAGCTGAACCGATGCTCACGCGGTGCGGTTCGCAGATGCGTCGTGCGGCCCACATAGAGGCGCGCTCTGTTGGCGTCTGAGGCGGCGGTCATGCGCGTAGGTCAGCCACCCTGTTGGTCGCAGACCATTGAGGGGCGGGAAGGGCACCGCCGGCGATGCGATGGTCGACAAAGTCCCATGGCACCTTTCCGCCCAAGGCCAAGGCCGCGCGTAGGCCAGAGGTCAGGCCATCCTCGTGGAAGCCATAGCCCAGCCATGCGCCCGCATACCAGACGCCGCCTCGTCCCTGGATGGTGTTGAACTGACGCTGGGCGCTGAGGGCTGCCTGATCAAACTGGGGGTGGGCGTAGTCATAGGCGCCGAAGGTCAGGCTGGGGTCTGGCGCGATGGGCGGGTTGAGCGTGACGAACAGCGGCCTTTTGGGGTCCAGATGTTGCAGCCGATTCATCCAATAGCTCACCACCCCTTCGGCTGGCGCGCCATCGGCGGTTTTCAGGTCATTGAGCACATTCCAAGCGCCCCAAGCTGCCTTGCGCTTTGGCATTAGGCCCGGGTCGCGGTGCAGATAGGCCTTATTGGGCGCGTAGCCGATGGCCCCGAGCAGGGCGCGCTCTTGCGGATCTGCGTCAGTGAGGGCGCGCAGGCTCTCATCCGAATGGCAGGCCATAATGACCTGATCATAGTTGGCAGACTGACCCGAACCGTCGGTCACGACCACGCCGTCAGCTTGACGCTGAACCGTGACGTCGCCAGACGCTGCACGAATGCTATCGCCCAGCACAGCGCGAAGGCGTTCGACATAGGACCGGCTGCCGCCCTTGATGGTGCGCCAACTGGGTTGGACGACCTGTAAGAGGTTGTGGTTGGCAAAGAAGCGCAGGAAGCTTTCGGCGGGAAAGTCTGCGACCTTACCCTCGGTGCTTGACCAGATCGCGGCACCCATCGGCAAGAGATAGCGCTGCTCAAAGGCCTTGCTGAAATTGCGTTGGCGCAGATAGGTGCCAAGGGTCAGGCCCGCAAGACGGCCGGATTCCAAATCCTCCAGCCCCTGCCGATTGAACCGCTGCATATCGAGCAGCATCATCAGGAAGGCCGGATTGGCAATGTTTCGCTTTTGCGCAAAGACGCCATGGGGAAAGTTGGACGACCACTCCATCCCGCTGCCAGAAAAGGCAAAGCTCATATCGGTCTGCAGGCTTTCGACACCCAAAGCGTCCAATAGCCCGATCAGGTTGGGATAGTTGCGCAGATTATAGACGATAAAGCCTGTATCGACGTCCATGACCTTGCCGTCATAGTCGATGGTGACGGTGTTGGAATGGCCCCCGATCCGCTCTGCCTTTTCATAGAGCACCACATCATGGACCTCGTGCAGAGCATAGGCTGCGGCAAGGCCGGTGACGCCTGATCCGAGGATGGCGATCTTTAGTCGGGGGGCGGCCTGAGCCTGATTCACGGTCATAGGGTAACTTTATGCATCATCTTTAAGGCGGGCATAGGTCGAAAGGGCGCGTGCTCGCGCATTGGCATGATCGACGATGGGGCGAGGATAGGTCTTGCCCAGAGTGACACCGGCTGTGGAAAGCTCAAACGCTGTGGCTTCCCACGGGCGATGGATGACCTTGTCGGGCAGGCGGGCCAGCTCGGGCACCCAGCGACGAATATAGTCGCCCTTGGGATCGAACTTTTCGCCCTGACTGAAGGGGTTGAAGATGCGGAAATAGGGCGAGGCATCGGCCCCAGTTCCCGCCGTCCACTGCCAACCTGCGGCATTGTTGGCCAGATCGGCATCCAGCAGCGTGTCCCAGAACCAGGCCTCGCCCTCGCGCCAATGGATCAACAGGTGCTTGATCAGGAATGAGGCGGTAATCATCCGCACTCGGTTATGCATCCAGCCCGTGGCCCATAGCTCTCTCATCCCGGCATCGACCATCGGATAGCCCGTCAGGCCGCGTTGCCATGCCTTCAAACCCTCAGCGTCATCTTGCCATGCGAAACTATCAAAGCCGGGTTTGAAATTGGCCGTCGGCAGGGTGGGGAAGTGGAACAGAAGGTGATGGTTGAATTCGCGCCAGCCGATCTCGGCTAGAAACTTGTCTCTCGCACCCTCATTCAGATCACCCGTCGCCGAGGCCCCGTGGGCAGCGATCCAGACCTGCCGCGGGCTGATCTCGCCAAAATGCAGGTGCGGTGACAGGCGCGACGTCCCCGCCTTTCCCGGCTGATCACGGCCCTCGGCATAGGCGTTGGCAGGACCAATCAAAAAGGCGTTGAGATTTTCAAGCGCGCCAGCCTCGCCCGGCGTCCAGCCTTCAAAGCCAGTCGACCAGTCAGGATCTGTGGGGTGAAGCTGCCATTCGGCAAGGTCGTCTGAGACGGGCCAGTGGTCGGGTGCCGTCAGAGCCATGGGCGCAGGCAGGGCGCGCTCTTGGCCGACCTTAGCCCGCGCAGCCCGCCAATCGGGGGTAAAGACCTTGTAG
>JBEGOG010000217.1:0-3826 GCA_041182125.1 Pseudomonadota bacterium | reverse complement strand
GGGCCGCCATGTCTTCATCACCGGTGGCGCGACGGGCATAGGCGCGGCCCTCGTCGAAGCCTTTGCCGAGCAAGGATCGACGGTCTCGTTCATCGATATCGCGGTTGAGGCCGGGCAGGCCCTGGCCGCGCGCTTGCGCAGCAAGGTCTCGTTCCAAACCTGCGATGTGACGAGCGCTGAGCATTTGCAAGCGGCCATCAGCCAAGCGGCGGACCAATGGGGACCGGTCACGGTCTTGGTCAACAATGTCGCTAATGATCAAAGGCACCGCGCCGCAGAGATGGCGGCCAGTGCTTGGCGGGCCAATCTGGCGGTCAATCTCGATCCCGTCTTCCTCGCGTCCCAGGCTGTGCAGGCAGGCATGGCGGCCAGCGGCGGGGGGGCGATCATCAATCTGTCCTCGATCAATGCGCTCTTAGGACCGGCTGACCTCAGCGCCTATACGGCGGCCAAGGCCGCAGTGATTGGTCTGTCCAAATCCTTGGCGCGCGAATGGGGCGTGGATAATATCCGGGTCAATGCTGTTTCGCCAGGCTGGGTAGTCACAGAACGCCAGTTACAGCTTTGGCTGACGCCAGAGGCCGAAACGGCGTGGATGGAGCAGGTGGCCCTGAAGAAACGGATCGCGCCGCAGGATGTTGCAAGGCTGGTTCTGTTTCTCGCCGCTGATGATAGCGCCATGATTACCGGCCAGAACCTTGTCATCGACGGTGGCCGCACGTGAGCGCTTGGCTGGCCTGCGACTGGGGTACGACCAATGTCCGGGCTTGGCGGATCGAGGCGGGCAGGGCGGTAGCCAGCGTCAGCTTTCCCTTTGGCGTCTCCAAGATCGGCCGAGGGGATGTTCCACTCAGGCTCGACCAAGAGATTAGACCGGCTCTGAAGGCTGAAGGTTTGCCTGTTCTGCTCAGTGGCATGGCGGGGTCGAACCTAGGCTGGATGACTGCGCCCTATGTCGATTGCCCTGCGGATGCAAAGTCCATCGCGACCGCTCTGGTTCAACCTGACGAGCGGGTCTGGATTGTGCCGGGTGTTCGCACGGTCGGCCGATCTCACGGGCCCGATGTGATGCGGGGTGAAGAGGTGCAGATCTTCGGAGCGCTGACCTCGAAAGTGCAAAGTGGTCTCTTTTGCTTACCTGGCACCCACGCCAAATGGGTCCGGGTTGAAGAGGGCAAGATCACCGATTTTGTCACGGCCATGACCGGCGAACTCTATGCCCTGCTGAGCCAGCACAGCATCTTGGCGACGGTTCAAGACCCCACCGAGCCAGAGGGCTTTGCCGCAGGGCTCGCCGCGTCGGGCGAGGGCGATGGCTTAAGCGCGCGTCTTTTTGGTCTGCGCGCCCGGCAATTGACGGGATCATTGGCTGAGGGTCAGGCGGCAGGGTTTTTGTCTGGTCTCTTGATCGGGGCCGACGTCGCCTCAAGTCCACGGCTGTTGGGCGCATCGGAAGATGAGCCCGTCACCTTGATCGGCGACCCCGCCCTTTGCGCCGTCTATGGTCAGGCCTTGGCGGCGCGCGGAAGGTCCTATCAGACCATAGACGGAGAAGTCGCCGCCTTGGCTGGCCTCATCTCGATCATAGAAGGGATCGCACCATGACCATCGATCAGGCATTGGAACAGCTTCCCATCGTCGCCATTGTGCGGGGCGTGACGCCAGATGAGGTGATCTCCATTGGTGAGGCACTCTATGCGCAGGGCGTTCGGGCCATGGAGGTGCCGCTCAATTCCCCTGAACCGTTAGAAAGCATTCGGCGGCTCGCGATCCGGTTTAAGGACCAGATGATGGTCGGTGCAGGCACGGTCCTGAGCGCCGACGATGTTGACGCCGTCCACGCGGTGGGCGGTCAGTTCATCGTCTCACCAAACGTCAATCGCGACGTGATCGAAAGCAGCCTTGCCCTCGGGATGGAGGCCTTGCCCGGCTTTATGACACCGACCGAAGCCTTTGAAGCGATCGATGCGGGCGCACGGTTTTTAAAGCTATTTCCCGCCGCGACCCTCGGTTCTGGCTATCTCAAGGCCATCGGTGCGGTCCTGCCGCGCCATGTGAAGGTCATTGCCGTCGGCGGCATTGGCCCATCCGCTATGGCTGAGTGGCAGGCCGCTGGCGCGAGCGGATTTGGGCTTGGATCAGAACTCTATCGCCCCGGCCTGTCCGCAGCCGAGGTCGGCGAGAAGACCGCCGCCTGCGTGCAAGCCTTAGCGCGATAAACGCCACTGCTGACCCATAGGCGGCTGATTTGACGGTCAGATCTTCAATAGGGCCTCGTCATCGACCTCGTCGATCTGTTCCGGATTCAGGAACTTCTCGGCATATTTGAGGTAGATGCGGTCTTGGATGAAGATCTGGAACAGGTCGGGGTCGATATGGTTGTCGCGCTTCATAAAGCCCATGATCTTGAGAGCTTCGGACAGGGTCTTGCCGCTCTTATAGGGGCGGTCGGCTGCGGTCAGGGCCTCGAAGACGTCGGCGAGGCCGAGCATACGGGCCTGAAGTGACATCTGGTCCTTCGTCAGCCCCTTGGGATAGCCCTTGCCGTCCATCCGTTCGTGGTGCCCCCCAGCAAATTCGGGGACATTGCGCAGATGCTTGGGCCAGGGCAGGGCCTCCAGCATCTTGATGGTTGCAACAATGTGATAGTTGATGATGTCGCGTTCTTCACCCGTCAGCGTGCCTGCGACAATGGTTAGGTTTTGCAGTTCGTTTTCGGTCAGGAATGGCTGAGTTTCTTGACCTTGGGGTTGCCATTCACGTGCGCCAATGCGTTTGACCCGGTCAATATCGTCCGAACTCATCCGCTCTCCGCCGACATTGGCCTTTTGGAGGAAGGCCTGATCCGATTTCAGTTCGGCGAGGGACTGGGCCAATTGATCAGCGCTGATCTGACCTTTCAGATGTGCAATTTCGAGATCGCGGCTGAGCACCTCAAATCGGACATCGACCAGTTTGATCCGGTCAGTGATGGTTTCGAGCTTGGTGGCCTTATCGACGACGTGAACCGGCGTGACCACCTTGCCGCAGTCATGCAACAGGCTGGCGATCCGCAGTTCATAGATCTCTTCTTTGGTCGGATTGAAGGCGCTAAACGGGCCAAATTGCGCGGCGGCGGCGGAGTCCGCGAGCATCAAGGCCAGTTCCGGCACCCGATTGCAGTGACCGCCCGTATAGGGAGACTTTTCGTCTATTGCCGTGTTGATCAGGCTGATTAGAGATTCAAAAAGTTCTTCGAGCTGAACAATCAGTTGGTGATTAGAGATCGCAACGGCAGCTTGCGAGGCCAGAGCCTCACAGAGCTCTTGGATGCCCGTTGAGAATGGAATGCTTTCACCCGTATCATCGGCCTTGGCATTGATCAGTTGCAAAACCGCAACTGTTTCAGCGCGATGATTGATGAGCGGAATACATAATAAAGACAGTGTTCGGTAGTTCTGCGCCGCATCAAAACGACGTGGTCCAGAGAAATCAAAGGCAGTGTCTTCGTAGACATCTTGGATGTTAACACTCTTTTGCTCGCGCGCGCACCAGGCCGTCACCGCAACTTGGCTGTTCATTGGGATCGGTGGGAAGTTGACCGGGTTGCCAGAGGTTCCACCCATTGCCAAATTCAAAGAGGTGGTGAATAACATCTTGTAATTGAGTTGTTCCAAATCATCGACTAGGTAGAACGTGCCTCCGTCTGCATTGGAGAGATCTTTTGCAGAGAGCAATATGGTTTCGAGCAACGAATCTAAATCACGATTTGATGATAGCTCCGTACCAATTTTGACCAGTGACCTGTAGGGATCGGATTTATTCGGTTGAATGCTCATAAATCATC
>JBEGOG010000216.1:0-6058 GCA_041182125.1 Pseudomonadota bacterium | reverse complement strand
GACAAGCGCGCCACCGAGGCCGACCGCGACTGGAAGCGCGAGCAGGGCCGGATCATGCGCGACCGGGGCTAGGCCTCCAGATAGCGCCTGACACTGAGGAACACCTCTTCGAACATCTGCGGCGTCAGGCGGCCCGTGTTCGTGTTCAGGCGTGAGCAATGGTAAGAGTTGAACAGGCGGTAGGGCCCGGCGTCAGCGATGACGCCATGTCCAGAATCCACTGCATTCGCCTTCAAATTCAAGGCTTTCAGAACATTTCTTCGCGCGACATCTCCGAGCGTCACGATAGCGCGAAGCTTCGGCAAGGCCTGCATGCGCGCGGTTAAAAAGGGACGGCAGGCGAGTTCTTCCTCGGGCAGCGGCGGTTAAAAAGGGACGGCAGGCGAGTTCTTCCTCGGGCAGCGGTTTGTTGCCGGGCGGTGCGCATCGCACGGCATTGGTGACCATACAGTCGGTCAGGACCAGACTATCGTCCGGCCGCTCTTCATAGGTACCCGTCGCAAAGCCGGTCTTGAGCAGGGTGTCGTAAAGCAACCGGCCCGCCGCATCCCCGGTAAAGGGCCGACCCGTCCGGTTGGCCCCTGTGCGACCCGGTGCCAGTCCAACGATCAGGAGGCGCGCGTTTGGATCGCCAAAGGATGGCGCTGGACCATTGAACCAATCGGGATTGGCAGCCGCATTGGCCGCGCGATAGTCAACCAGACGCGGACATAGTGGGCATGTCCGCGCCGGTTCGGCCCGTGTCAGGTCCATAGGCCTAGAGTTCGTCTTCGGCTTCACGCTCCGCCAAGGACACATCGCCTTGCAGGAAGCGGGGCAGGGGAGACTGGCGTGGGCGTCCGATGATGTTGGACAGGTCCGCGAGATCCACGAACGAGTCAGCCTGGCGGCGAAGGTCGTCCGAGGCCATCGGAGGCTGGGATTTGACGGTCGAAACCACCGTGACCCGCACGCCCTTTTGCTGCACCGACTCAATCAAGCGGCGGAAGTCGCCATCGCCAGAGAACAGGACCAGATGGTCGGCTTTTGCTGCCATTTCCATCATGTCGACAGCGATTTCGATGTCCATATCGCCCCGGAACCGCTTGCGGCCATTGGCATCGGTAAATTCGCGTGCCGTCTTGGTGACCACGGCAAAGCCGTTATAGTCCAGCCAATCGACGAGAGGGCGGATCGGCGAATAGTCCTGATCTTCGACTAGGGCGGTGTAGTAATAGGCCCGAATGAGCACACCGCGCTTGCGGAACTCGTCCAAAAGCTTCTTGTAGTCGATATCGAAGTTCAAGCCCTTGGCGGCGGAGTAGAGGTTGGCTCCATCGATAAAGAGGGCGATCTTGTCGGTTGGATAAAAGGTCATTTTTTAAATCCTGAGGCGATAAAATTTAGCTATGTATATGATTACGATAGCATTCATAGGCCTAGGTTCTAATGTGGGACGACTGGCTGACTCGTCAAGCGATCTGCCGAATCTGGTCTCAGAATCTTTCTCTAAGCGGGATCTAAAAGTTACGGCTCAATCTAATCTGTGGCGCTCAAAGGCCTGGCCCGACCCGTCTCAGCCGGAATATCTCAATGCCGTGTTCGCGATAGAGACGCAAATGTCCGCGACCGAGCTGATGCAGGCGCTGCTGGAAATTGAACAGAGTTTTGGCCGAGAAAGATCGGTTCCGAATGCGCCTCGCACACTCGATCTCGACCTGATCGCCTATGGGGATGAGGCTATAGAAGAGCCAGGCCTGATCGTGCCCCATCCAAGGGCGGCGGATCGCCGGTTTGTCATGGGGCCCCTGTCCCAGGTGGCTCCTGACTGGGTGCATCCGGTTTTGGGCAAGACCGCTCTTGAGCTTTTTGAGACCGCAACCGTCGGGCTAGATGCCCATCCGGTTTGAACAAGGGCGTGTTCTGCGTTGCAACATGAGCCAACAAGCTGTAGTTTAATCAGTTCTAGTTCTGTGTCATGGCCCGCGTCACTGTTGAAGACTGCGTCGAAAAGGTTCCCAACCGTTTCAGCCTCGTGCTGTTGGCGG
Source organism: Pseudomonadota bacterium (assembly GCA_041182125.1). Taxonomy (GTDB): domain Bacteria; phylum Pseudomonadota; class Alphaproteobacteria; order Caulobacterales; family Caulobacteraceae; genus CAISGS01. The sequence goes on along the minus strand of JBEGOG010000216.1, from coordinate 4,031 downwards.
CCCATCGTGCCCGTGCCGTTTCGGCTGGCGCTCCGATCTTGGTCGACCGCGACAATGATAAGAACCCCGTCGTCGCCCTGCGCGAGATCGCGGATGATGTGATCGATGCCGATGGCCTTCGTGAAACCCTGATCACGACCCTGCAGCGGGTTGATGAGCGTTCGGAAGCCGAGGAAGAGGCCGAAACCCTCGCCCTGCTGGCCGATCCTCAGCACATGCACATGAGCGAGCAGGAACTGGTTCGCGCTTTGCAGAGCGACCGTGACGGTGGCCAGGAGGAGCGGTACTGAGCCCACTCGGCACAGAAACGCTTTCTTCTGAGGCGACTGCGGTCGCTGGATCGTCAGGCTTGCCTGAAAACAATTTCGATCATTCCAACTCTTCGGCCGTGCCCCTCAAGGCGCGGCCGAAAGTGCTTCGGCAATATGAGCTGATCGATCGGGTCAAAAGCTATGATCCAACCGCCGATGAGGCCCTGCTGAACCGAGCCTATGTCTATGCCATGCGCATGCACGGCTCCCAGACCAGAGCCTCAGGCGATCCCTATTTCGCCCATCCCATCGAGGTGGCGGGCATTCTGACCGACTATCGGCTCGACACGGCCACCATCATCACCGCCATGCTGCATGATGTGATCGAGGATACTCAGGCCACACGCGAAGATATCGCCACCCTGTTTGGTGAAGAGATCGCGGAGCTGGTTGAGGGCGTAACGAAGCTGTCGCGTCTCGAGTTGGACTCCGAACATACGCGTCAGGCCGAAAATCTTCGTAAGTTCATCCTCGCCATTTCGAAGGATGTGCGGGTCTTGATGGTCAAGTTGGCCGACCGCCTGCACAATATGCGCACCCTCGGCTATATCGCTAAGCCCGAGAAGCGTGAGCGGATCGCGCGTGAGACCCTCGACATCTACGCCCCCTTGGCCCGCTCGATTGGCTGTCACCGTTTTTGCACCGAGCTTGAAGAGCTAGCGTTCGAGCACCTCAATGCCGTAGCCCGCGACGCTATCGTCATGCGATTGGAAACCTTGCGCCAGAGCCAAGGTCCGGCGGTGGCGGTGGTCAGCAAGGAAATTGCTGAGCAACTTAAGGCGGCTCGAATTCCTGCCCGTGTTTTTGGCCGCGAAAAGAACCCGTTCTCAATCTGGCGCAAGCTTCAGCGCAAATCGATTGGCTTTTCCCAGCTGTCCGACATCTATGCCTTCCGCGTCATCGTCGATGATGAGGATGATTGCTACCGGGCGCTCGGCATCATCCATCGGGCCTGGGCCTCGGTGCCTGAGCGGTTCAAGGACTATATCTCGACGCCGAAGCGCAACAATTACCGCTCTTTGCACACCACAGTGGTCGGGCCAAAGGGCATGCGCATCGAGATGCAGATCCGCACAGAATCGATGGACCGGATCGCCGAAGAGGGCGTCGCGGCCCATTGGCGTTACAAGGACACCTCTTACGGCTTTGATGCTGAGGCGGCTGAGGCGGCTGGCGGGCGCGATCCCTTGCTCAACCTGCGCAATCTGGTCCAGCTGTTGGAACATGGCGGCGATGTGGATGAGCTGGTTGAACATGCCAAGTTGGAAATGTTCCTCGATCAGGTCTTCGTCTTTACGCCAAAGGGCCGTTTGATTAGCCTGCCACGCGGGGCCATGCCGCTCGACTTTGCCTATGCCGTCCATACGGATGTGGGCGACACCACCTTGGGCGTTAAGATCAACGGCGAACTGCGCCCGCTGCGCACGGCATTGGCCAATGGTGATGTGGTTGAGGTCATTCGCGGGCCCAAGCCGGTTGTGCCGGTCGACTGGCGGTCCTTGACGGTCACAGGCCGAGCCCGGTCTGCCATTCGCCGCCATATTCGTCTGACCGAAAAGGACGAGTTCCTGCGCATTGGGCGGGCCTCCATTGATCAGACCTTTGAGCGGGCAGGGCGCGCGCGCGCCGATGTGACCCTGCGCGAGGCGCTGGATCGGTTCACGATGGCGACGCCTGACGATCTGTTCGAAGCTGTGGGGCGTGGTCGGATTACCGCGAGCCAGGTTCTGGATGCTGTTTTCCCAGGCCTTAAGGATGTTGAGCGCGAGGCGGCGACCGCCCGCAGCCCCATTGAGAGCGGCAAGGGCGCGCGGCTCTATGTGCGCGGCGGCGGTGTCCATGCGGGCACAGAGCTGACCTTCGCCTCCTGCTGTAGCCCGGTTCCAGGTGATCGGATTGTCGGCATTGTCGATCCCGAGACTGAGGTTTTGACGGTCCACACCATCGACTGCGCGCGTCTTGCTGCTTTCGAAGACAAGGAAGACCTGTGGCGCGACCTGCAATGGACGCCAGAGGCCGAACGCAACACCATTTCTCACGCCCGCCTTCGGGCCACGATCAAGAATGCGCCGGGTGTGTTGGGCAAGGCCTGCACCATCATTGGCGAGGCGGGTGGCAACATCATGAACCTGCGCATGCATCACCGTCAGTCTGGCTATTTCGATGTGGATTTCGATCTCGATGTCCGCGACGCCCGTCACCTGACCCATGTTGCGGCGGGCCTGAGGGCATGCCCCGAAGTGGATGTCGTCGACCGGGCACAGGATTGATCCTTCTACGCGCCGTGGGGCTGCGCGGGGCGGGGCTTGCGTCCGCCGATGAATCCAGCGCAAAAACGGCCCAACCTTTGTGTGAGTAAAGCCATGACAACTGAAGACGTACTTGAAGAGTTCCGCGCCGCGGGTGCGCTAAAAGAGGGCCATTTCGTGCTGTCCTCAGGCCTGCACAGCCCTGTCTTCTTGCAGAAAAACCTCGTTTTCATGGATGCGTCGCGGACCGAGCGCCTGTGTAAGGCCCTCGCGGCCAAGATCGTGGCGGCTGTCGGACCGGTCGATGTGGCCATCTCGCCAGCCGTTGGCGGGATCATTCCCGGTTACGAGACGGCCCGTCATCTCGGCGTGCCGTCCATGTATGTTGAGCGCGAAGGCGGGGCCTTTAAGCTGCGCCGGGGCTTTAGCGTTGAGCCGGGCCAAAAGGTGGTCATGGTCGAGGATATTGTCACGACCGGTCTGTCGTCTCGTGAATGTATCGCAGCCATCCAAGAGGCGGGCGGCGAGGTGGTCGCGGCGGCCTGTATCGTCGACCGCTCCGGTGGCCGGGCCGATGTCGGTGTGCCGCTGATCGCCTTGGCGACCTTGGATGTTCCTGCCTATCCGGCCGATGCCTTGCCGCCAGAGCTGGCCGCCATCCCGACGACCGATCCTGGCAGCCGCAGGCTTTCAAAGTGAGCCTTCCGCTTCGTTTAGGGGTCAATATTGACCATGTGGCCACCGTGCGAAATGCGCGCGGCGGGCTCAATCCCGATCCTCTGCGCGCCGCAAGGCTCGCCATCGACTGCGGCGCGGACGGCATCACCGCCCATCTGCGTGAAGATCGCCGCCACATTTCTGATGCGGATATTGAGGCCCTGTCGGCACTTTGCCGCGAGCTAGGCCGTCCGCTGAATTTCGAGATGGCGGTCACCGACGAGATGCGCGACATCGCCTTGCGCTACAGCCCCCACGCCGCCTGTCTCGTGCCCGAAAAGCGCGAGGAGCGCACGACCGAGGGCGGGCTCGATGTGGTCAAGGGTCACAGTCCCTCTTTATCGAGGCCGATCCCGACCAGATCGCCACGGCAGCATCTATGGGCGCTCAGGTGGTTGAACTTCACACCGGGGCCTATTGCGATGCCCTGCGCGAGGGCCACATCGATCAGGCAGAGGCCCTGTTGCAGACCTTGCGTAACGGTGCCGCCTTGGCGACTGATCTGGGTCTAGAAGTCCATGCCGGGCACGGGATCGACTACGAGACCGTCACGGCCATCGCCTCGATCCCTCAAATAGTCGAACTGAACATCGGCCACTTCTTGATCGGTGAAGCGATCTTTGTCGGTCTTGGTGAGGCTATGGCCAAGATGCGCAGCCTGATGCAGGCGGCGAGGGCTGTGTCGTGATCATCGGGCTAGGCTCTGACCTTTGCGACATCCGCCGCATTCAGGGCTCGCTCGACCGCTTTGGGG
>JBEGOG010000215.1:0-6269 GCA_041182125.1 Pseudomonadota bacterium | reverse complement strand
CGGACGCGCACCGATGAGGCGCTCGATCAGCGCGACATTTCTCTCGTAAAGGCCCGCAAGCAGCAGTTGGATCTGGAAACAACGCTGCACTATACGCGGGGAACCATCAACGACCTGCGTGCCCTGAACGATCAGGCCAATAGGGCGCTTGTCGCAGCCGAAGCCGAATCAGCGCGGCAACTGCAGGCCATGGCAGAGGCAGAGGCCGAATCGGCGCGGCAGCTGCAGGCAATGGCAGAGGCTGAAGCCGAATCAGCGCGGCGATTACAGGCCATGGCAGAGGCCAATGCTCAAGCCGACCTCCAGAACCACACTCTGCAGCGCCAATTGAGCGAGCAGGCGCAATCTTTGGCCCTGCTGGAACAGAGGCAGGCTCAGATCGCGGCGGCCTATAGCGCCATTGCGACCAGCACGACCTGGCGGGTGACCGCGCCGGTGCGTCAATGGATGGCGCGCCATCCGGGCCTGTCGACGCGGACGCGGCAGGTGCTGAAACTGATCTATTGGACCGTCAGCCTGAAACTGCCCGAGCGACTCAAGCAGCGGCGACAATTTATGAACGCGCAGGCCGCCGAGCGGGTGCGCCTGTCGAGCCACAGCGTTGGTCAAGATGCCATAACCGCGACGACGAGCCACACGCCGCAGCCCGCGCCCAAGCGGCCCTTTCCCTGGCCCGTGGCCGATGCGCCCAATACGCCGCGCGAGCTGTTGAGCGCCTATGATCTGCGCCCAGATGATGCGGTGCCGCCCGAGGCGGAACGCGGTCGGCAATTTATCGAGCGGTTTGATCTTCTAGGGTCCAGCCCCCGTTTTGCTGAGGCCGTCGCCTTCCTCAATGCCCGCAGTCGATCATCGCTGGTCGGCCCCAATGATCCGGGCCCCGATGTGTCGATCATCATCCCGGTCTCTGGGCAGCTGGCCTATACGCTGAACTGTCTGGACTCGCTGATCGGGCATCAGACGCGCTACCGGTTTGAGGTCCTGATCGGCGATGATGGCTCGCCCGACGACAGCGGGCTGCACCTGCCCAAACTGCTCGACATCACCCATGTGCGGCATAGCCAGAACAAGGGCTTTATCCGCAACTGCAACAGCGTCGCCGAGCGTGCTCGTGGCCACTATGTGGTGATGCTGAACAATGATGTGCGGGTCGTCGCCGGTTGGCTGGACGAGCTGATTGGTAGCTTTGCCCTGTTCCCCAAGGCCGGTCTTGGAACTATGGCCGCAATGACGATCCTAACCTGCCGCAATATGCTTACGCCCGTCAGGTCGACTATATTTCCGGCGCCTCGATTGCTGTGCCGATGGACCTTTGGCAATCGCTCGGTGGCTTCGACGAGGCCTATGCACCGGCCTATTGCGAGGATTCTGATCTCGCCTTCCGCGTCCGCGATGCGGGCCTTGAGGTCTGGATGCAGCCCCTCTCACGCGTCATCCATTATGAGGGCAAGACCTCGGGCACGGATGTGGCCTCCGGTGCCAAGGCCTATCAGGTCATCAACCAAGAGCGGCTGAAGGATCGCTGGGCCACGGTGCTCGCTGATCACCGCCCCAATGGCGTGGCCCCTGAATTTGAGCGTGAGCGCAAGGTCTCCAAGCGGGTTCTGGTCATAGACGCTACCGCCCCGACGCCCGATCAGGACGCAGGCTCGGTCACCACGGTCAAGGTGATGGAGGTGTTCCAAGCCCTTGATTACAAGGTCACCTATATTCCGCTCGACAACTGGCTCTATCAGCCGCGCTATATTGATCCGCTACAGCGGCGCGGGATTGAATGTGTCTATGCGCCGTTTCATCACAAGCTTGATGCCTATCTCAAGGACAATGGCCACCTGTTCGATGTGGTCCATGTCTTCCGGTTCAATGTCATGCAGGACGCCATTTCCGCGATCAAGAAGCATTGCCCGCAGGCCCAGATCGTTTTCAACAATATGGACCTGCACTTTCTGCGGGTTGAACGTCAGGCGACGATCGAGAACTCTGACCTCCTGCGCGCTACAGCCAAGTCGCTGAAGACGACGGAGCTGGCGGTGATGGAAAAGGCCAATGTGGTCTGTGTGCCCTCGACCGTTGAAAAGGCGCTGCTGGAGGCTGAAACCAAGCTGACCAAGCCGGTCGCGGTCATGCCCTTCATGATCGATCTGCCCGAGCGCGCGAGCGGCTTTGGCCCGCCACGGCGCGACATCCTATTTCTGGGCGGCTATGGGCACAGCCCCAATATTGATGCCGCCGTCTGGCTGGCCAAAGAGATCTGGCCGCTGATTCGGGGCCGCATGGTCGGCAGCCGCTTGGTGCTGGCCGGTGCCAATCCCACGCCTGAGATCTTAGGACTGGCCGCTTCGGACATTCTGGTGCCGGGCCGCGTCGATGATCTGGGCCCGCTCTTTGCCAGCGCCAGCGTCTTTGTCGCGCCCCTTCGCTATGGGGCAGGCGTTAAGGAGGCGTTAAGGGCAAGATCTATTCGGCCTTTGGAGCCGGGGTGCCCGTCGTTTCGACCGCCATCGGGGTTGAGGGTATGAACCTAACCGAAGGCGTCCATGCCCTGATCGCCGATGAACCTGTGGCCTTTGCCGAAGCGGTCTTGGCCTTGGCCTCCGATCAACAGCGCTGGAACGACATCACTGAGGCCGGATGGACCTTTGTTCGCGATCACCATGGCCTTGCGGCGGGCTGCGCGGCGATGAGGCCTTTGCTCAAGTCTTAATTAGCAGATTAAAACACGGTGCCCAATGAGCACCCAACGCCTGAAAGTGTCCCATGTCAGAGCTTTGCCCGGTCTGCCTGTCCTCAAGAACCCATCAAGAGACCGTGGTCGATGGCTATAGTTTCTTTGGCTGCAAAACCTGCGACACCATCTTTCTCGACCCTCACTATCTGATCGAGTTTGATGAGGGCCGCCCCTTGCGCGACTATGATGCCAGCTACTGGGTCAATGAAGATGAGGCCGCAAGGTCAAGGGCCTATGGCGCGGCCCTGTGCCGAGTGGCCGAGACCCTGCTCTATGCGCGTCGGCCCGTAAAACGGTTCCTCGATCTGGGTGCAGGCGCGGGCTATCTGCTCGATTCGCTGGCCACCTATCTGCCGAACAGCAAGTCGACCTTTTGGGGGATTGAGCGCTTCCCCCCGGCCAATCACTCGACCCATCCCAACTATATTATTGGGACCACCGGCGATCTTGAGGGCAAGTTCGATGCCGGGGTCTGTATCGAGGTGGTCGAGCATCTGACCCCCACCCAGCTCAAAGGTTTCGCGCGGGAGCTCTCTCAGGTCTGTAATCCCGACGCGGTTTTCCTGATCAATACGGGTATGCCGCAATTTGTGCGGGCCGAGGGCTACACCTATCTTGACCCCGTGCGCCGAGGCCACATCATCAGCTATGGCCTAAACGCCATTGAACGGATTTTCGGCCCCTTCGGCTTTGTCACCCACGCCCTACCTGGCAAGGACTGGGCCTATCTGGTGGAGTATCAGCCGAGTACGCCGCAAAAGGGCAGCATGGTCGATCGGATCTGGACGGCCTGCCCAGAAAATGTTGGGCTCTTGCACGATGGCACGATGGGCAATCTGCTCTATTGTGCCGGTATAGACGCCGCACGAGCCTACGGCTCTTAGGCCCATTGACGAATTGAAAGGCGATCGGCTGTGAACACGGACTGGCAAGATTTTCACTGCCCTGCCTGCTATTCCCCGACCTATGTGGTCCGGTTCCCGATTGAAAAAAGGTACATGGTTCAATGTACCAAATGCCTGTCAGAAATGATCTGGCCCCTGCCGAGCGAGGCAGAGTTGGCCGACTATTACTCGACCCCCACTGAGTACAATATGCGCAGCCGTCAGGAGGCGGCACGCTATCTAAACAACGAGACCAATTGGCATAATGTCGCCGCTGAGCATGGGCAAAAGCTGGCCGAGCGCGGCATTTTCCGCAATTGCCGCTGGGTGGAGATCGGCTGTTCCTACGGCTTCCAAGCCATCGAAATGCGCAAACAGGGCTATGATGCTTGGGGCGTCGAATATTCCCAAGAGGCCGTGGATTTCATTAATGCCAATGGCGGCAAGGCCTATTGCGGGTCTATCTTTGATCCCGACTTTCCGGTTCAGCACATAGACTATTGCTTCACCCAAAGCGCCTTTGAACATATGCGCGACCCCTATCGCGTGGCGCGGCGGATCATGGATCTGTTGGTGCCCGGTGGGCTCTTATGTGTTCAGATTCCGAACTGGGGCTCGCTATCGGCTAGGATCAACCAGAAGCGCTGGCATTGGCTGGCACCGCCCGACCACCTGCACTATTTCCGGCCTGAGGTCTTTTCGGCCTTCCTGACTTCGATCGGCTTCATCACCGAAGAGATCACAGTGACGGGCTATCCGGAAGAGGTCGATCAGATCTACGACATGCTGGGTATAGCTGAGACCTCTCGCACGCCCGAGACCCGCGAGGTGGTCAGCCGCATGCTCACCGAAGGCTGGCTTGGCAATCAATTCCGGATCACGGCCCGCAAACCTGAAACCGGAGACATGGCGGCGGCACGTCCCAAGGGATTATAGGGCCTCAGATCTGCGATTAGGCCAGTCTGCGACAGACATCCACGACCCGATCGACGTCGATCACAGAGACCGAGTCCCAGTTGCCATCGACGCTGACAATGCTGCTGTCCGCGTCAAAGCTGGTGCCGGACACAAAGCCGTAGCGCACACCGACAAGCGATGCGGTCGTCCAAAAATGGGCTTGGAGCATATATTCTGGAAAGATCTCGATCAGGACCGCGCCCGGCTCGCAGAAGATCGCATTGATGAGGCCGGCCCCATGTTGTCCCACAACGATCTTCGCATTGGCAAAGAGCGCGATCTGCGCCCGAAGCGTCAGCTCTCCAGTTGCCACGATGTCAAAACCGGACTGCACGAGACCGGCCTCAAGCTCAGCATTGTTAATCAAAGGCCGTGAAACAGCATCTCGGCGCGAAATATAGACCGATTGATCGACAGACGGCGCGGACTGACCCTTGAGAGCGTTGGCTTTCAGATAGTGCACCGCGTCTTTAAAGATATGCGGGATTTCGCCGAAATAGATCGTGTCCATAAAATGCAGATCATCGAAGGCTAAAACCTCATCGCCTGCAACGATGATGTCGGCAGCCTCAATGCCCATGATCTCAACCGTTTCCTTGGCAAAACCGAGTAGGGAATCCGGCAGGACAATCTTTATGCCGAGCGGCTTCATGTTGGTGACATAGACATAGAGGTAAATCAGGTTGTCGGTCAGCCAGTGGGCATAGTTGGTGTGCCCGCTGTTAAAACCCAAGAAACAGGGCTCAGAAATATCGCGCTCTGACGCTCTGGAAACCAACAGATTGCCGCCATTCCAATCCAAGATCGGCGCTCGCAGATCGGTAGATATCCACTGGGTACTGGACCGATCAAAGGTGCCATCGTCAAAGACCAGCCCCCCTCGACGCCCTAGGGTGCGAACATTCGCCCCGCGCCACAGACGCAAAGGATGGGAACGATAGGTTTCAGAGGCGAAGGGATACATACCCTGCCCCCAACCGGCTATATGGTTCGGGAACACGTCAAAGGGATCGGGCGTGACCCGAACGATGCTGTTGGCGGCCTCAATGGTCTCGACAATTTCGATGTCATTTGGCCAAACCGAAGCATTTTCGAAGAACAGTTGCCGAGGCGTCATCTCACGCCCACCGAGCATCAGGATCCTCCTGGCCACCTGTTTGAGCCGACGATAGGCGGCGCGACGAAGGCTGGGGGCCATGATCTCGCTCACCAGTTCGAATAGTAGAGTAATTCAAGATCCGCTCCCGGGCCAAAGGACCGGCGAAGAACGGTTCCCGTCTCAGCGGTGCCAAACCATGGCTCCACCGTGCTCATGACAGCCAAAGGCGCAATGATTACGGCCGTAGACCGCCCCAAACCAATATCCAAGCTTAGGGCCGTAAGGTCGACAGAACCCGAATCTGGCGCGCAATAGAGACCCAAAAACTGACAATCCCGCGAAGGGGGGCTGACCAACGCTTGGCCTTGGCGATCCGCCGCAAAATCTTTCAGACGTCCCTCGTCAATCAGGTAACGCGAAAATTCAGGATGGGGATGGGGCGCAGGATCAACCCAGCGCTCGGCGAGGATCGACAACTGCGGTGGAACGGCCAGTCGCTTGTAAGGAAAGCGCGAATGGACAGCCAATCCGTAGGCGAGCAGCAGTCCGGCAAGGCCGTCGCGATCATCGCTGATCCCATGCCCAAACTGGCGTTCAAACC
>JBEGOG010000214.1:0-3844 GCA_041182125.1 Pseudomonadota bacterium | reverse complement strand
GCGCGCTATGTTCTCGTGGACCATCCGATCCAAGACGCCACCGATGATGAGATGCGAGGCAAGGCCAGGGCCGTACTCGATCAGGTCATCGCAGCCCTGACCGTCTGATCCATCGCCCAGAACCCCAAGGACCTAACCCATGAGTCTGTCGATGCGTCAGATTGCTGTTGGGGCCTTGGCTCTGGTCTATGGCCTGTTCTTTGTCTGGTTTGGGGGGAACGGACGGCCGGTCACGGCCGCTGAGGGCGCGCGCTATCTGGCCGCCATCAAGGCCTCGCCCTCTGCACCGCTCCATCCCGAGATCGCCACCAATCTTGCCAAGATCATTGCCGCCGATGATGGCAAGGCCTTCATCATGGTCAATATGGAGACCCAGGCCCCCGGTGCCGAAGCCCGAGCCGAGACCATGGCCTATGCCAAGATGGTGCTTCCGGCCATGCTCCGCCACGCCTCTTTCCCGGTCTATATCGGTCCGGTGCGCGGCACGGTGATTGGCAGCAAGACCGAGGGCGCAACCAGCGTGGCTCTGGTCCGCTATCGCTCCTTGCGCGACTTTCTAGAAATCTTCACCGACCCGGCCATGCATAAGGGCGTCGGCCACAAGTTCGCGGCCCTCAAGGGGGCAGAATCCATCTCCAGCACCCCGCTCATGCTGGCCACACCGATCCGCCCGCTGGTGGGGCTGGTCTTTTTGCTCATCGGCCTGCTGATCTGGCGTAGAACGACGACCTGATCGAGCACTAGGCGGTAAGCCGAGCGCCCATCAAGGCTTTGAAATTGTCGCTGTAGAAGCGGCGTCGTGCATCCTCGCTGACCCCGTCCATCGTGCGTTCAAACCGACCGATCGGATCATCTGTGCCCTCATGATGCGGATAGTCCGAAGCGAACATAAGCAGCTCTTCGGCACCTGAAGTGAGCAACCAACCCACATCTTCGCCGGCAAAGGGCGTAACCTTAATCTGCCTGCGCACATAGTCCGACGGCAAAAGCTTGACCGCCGACAGGTCCTGAAGGCGTCGAAAGGCCCGATAGGACTGGTCGAGCTGTTTCATCCACGAAATGACCCACGAGGCGCCCAGCTCCACAACGCCAATCCTTAGGCCCGCAAAGCGCTCCAAAACCCCGTCAAAGATCATGGCTGTTAGGAACAGTTCGGCATTGTACTGCATAGCCATATAGGCCAGCGGGTCTCGTGGCGCGTCGCCGTCCTGGTGGGGCCGAAGGGTGCGGCCATTATTATAGAATGAGGATGGAATCGGGTTGTACTGACCGCCATTGGCCCCGACATGAAGGGTAATGGCGAGGCCTGTGGCCTCGATCTCGGCCCAAACCGGATCATAGTCAGGGTGGGTAAAGGACAGGCCATCTTGCGGCGCTATGGTGTCGATCAGAAGGGCACGAAAGCCAGAGGCTATGATCTCCTTAAGCAGTCCCAACGCCAAATCTGGCCCAACCCCGAGCGGCAGATAGGCCGTCCCGATCATGCGGCTATCGACGCTGCAAAAGCTGGACATGCCCCGATTAAGCGCCCGGGTCCCGCCGATCAAAACGGCCTGGTCCTTAGCGGAAATCACCTGATTGAAAGCACTGGTCGGAAAGACCAGATGGCCCTTAAAGCCGAGCAGATCGTTGGCCTGACGCCGCTCTTCAGCATCGACAGCCCCCAACCCATGCCAACCCTTGTGACGCATGGCCATAAAGTCTTGGTTGGCCGCTTGGGCGAATAACTTGTCGGTCTTGCGACGCTGCAATTGGTCCAGCGCGTCGGCAATATGCTCCAAGGTCTCCGGCTTGCCCTCGACAAAGGGCTCAAGCAGCGGTCGAATATCAGGGTCAGCGAACGACGCGATCCAGTCGGGACGCTCCATCATATGGGTGTCGGCATCATAGATGTCGGGGCGATGGGCGTAGGTCATCAATCTGTTCCAGAGACTTGTCCTGTAACACCACGTTACCGCCTTCAAGCGATAGAGCAAGCTGGGGTTTTTGCTTTCGGGTTGGCAATTTTTGTCGCTTTGCTCTAGCCGAGCGCGGCGCTTGTCGCCAAAGTGGGGGAAAGTAAAACATAAGCGACGGGAGACGCGCCATGACCACTCAAACCTCTCACACCATGACCATTGGCGGTCAGGCCGTATCCGGAGCCACCAGCTTCGACGTGCTCAATCCCGCCACCGGTCAGGTCATTGGTTCAGCGCCTGATTGTACGCCAGAGCAGCTTGACGCCGCCGTTGCTGCCGCCCGCAAAGCCTTTCCCGCCTGGTCCGCAACCCCCATCGAAAACCGCCGTGAGGCCCTGCTGGGCATTGCCGGGGTCTTGGGCGGCAATGTTGAGGAGCTAAAGCGCCTCCTGACCTCCGAACAGGGCAAGCCCCACGAGGGGGCGATGGGCGACATCCTCGGCGGGGCCTATTGGTGCCAAGCCACCTCGACCCTCGAAATTCCAGAAAAGGTGGTCGAAGAGAGCGCTGAGCGTCACGGCGTCACCCGTCATGTGCCCATTGGGGTGGTCGGAGCCATCGCGCCTTGGAACTTCCCGATCATCTTGGCCATGTTCAAGGTCGCGCCCGCCCTGTTGGCTGGCAACACCGTGGTACTCAAGCCCTCGCCCTTCACGCCCCTGACCACCTTGCGCATGGGCGAGCTGTTGCGCGGTGTTTTGCCTGATGGCGTGCTCAACATCGTCACCGGCGGCGACGCGCTCGGTCCTTGGATGACCAGCCACCCCGGCATCGACAAGATCAGCTTCACCGGCTCTAGCGCCACCGGCCGCAAGGTCATGGCCAGCGCTGCCGAAACGCTGAAGCGCGTGACCCTCGAGCTGGGCGGTAATGACGCCGCCATCGTCCTGCCCGACGTCGAGGTGGCCGAGGTGGCCGAAAAGCTGTTCTGGGCCGCCTTTGGCAATTCCGGCCAGATCTGCATCGCCACCAAGCGCATGTATGTCCACAAGGACATCTACGAGCCGCTCAAGACCGCCATTGTCGACTATGCCAAGACCGTCAAGATGGGCGACGGGGCCGAGCAGGGCACGCAGCTCGGTCCGATCAATAACAAGCTGCAATATGAGCGGGTCCTCGATCTGATCGCGGACTCCAAGGCCAAGGGCTACAAGTTCCTGATGGGCGGCGAGGCCTCGCCTGCGCCGGGCTATTTCGTGCCGATCACCATCATCGACAATCCGCCTGAAGATTCCCGCATTGTCCAAGAAGAGCAGTTCGGCCCCGTCCTGCCGCTCCTGTCCTTCGACACGCTGGAAGAGGCGATCGACCGGGCCAATGCCAGCCCCTATGGCCTCGGTGCCTCAATCTGGACGGCCGATGAGGCCAAGGCTCTGGATATTAGCTCGCGCATTGCCGCTGGCACGGTCTGGATCAACGAGACCCAGCACCTGTCACCACTTGGTGCCTTTGGCGGTCACAAGCAATCTGGCCTTGGCTCCGAAGGGGCGCTCGAAGGCCTGCTGGAATATACCAACACCCAAACAGTCTATGTGAAAAAGCCCGCCGTCGCGGCCGCCCAATAGGGCTCAGCCCACTGAGGAGACGAAGATGACGCAGCTTGTTGGTAGCCTTGCCCTTGATGGGCTGACCCTAACGCCTCTGACGCCAACCATTGGCGCAGAGGTCGGCGGCGTTGATTTGCGCCAGCCTCTTGAGGCTGGTCAGGTCGCGGCGATCCGGCAGGCCTTGCTGGACTGGAAAGTGCTGTTTTTCCGCGATCAGGAGATCGACACCGACCAGCATCTGGCCATTGCCCGCAATTTCGGTGGTCTAGAGGTTCACCCCTTCGCACCGGAAAAGCCGGGCTATCCCGAAGTCTTGGCCATTACCCATAATCGGGAAAG
>JBEGOG010000213.1:0-6209 GCA_041182125.1 Pseudomonadota bacterium | reverse complement strand
GAAGGAAGATAAGGTAGAAGTCCGGCCCAAGGCGGTCGAAGCTCCTCCTCCTCCTGCTCCGCCAGTGGTGTCGAACCCGACCTGGACCCGCAAGCCTAACGGTGATGACTACGCCCGGTTCTATCCGGAACGTGCTCAGCGGCTCGAGAAAGAAGGTTCGGCCACCATCAAGTGTGTGGTTACGGTGAAGGGCACCCTGGTTAATTGTCAGGTGCTCGCAGAAGATCCAGCCGACTTCGGCTTCGGGGAAGCGACGAAAAAGGTCGCAAGCCTCTGGAAGATGAAGCCACAGTTGGTGGACGGTAACCCGGTTGAAGCCACCTGGCAGACCCGCATTCGTTGGGTTCTCCCACGATAGGATCTACCGGTCTTAGACCAGACAGAACGCCCCGAGGGTCCGCCCTCGGGGTTTTTTGTTGTCTCGAATGAGGTGAGCGCTGTCGCAGTCCCTCTGGCGCGAAGGTTCGGCCTCTTCTATGGTGAGTGCCACTTCAGGTACACAGACCATCGGACCTTCGCCCATGTGCCTTACCCACGATCAAGACCTCAACAATACGGGCCAAACGCGCCAGCCCCTTCGCCTATCGCGCCGTGATTTGGTTCGCGGTCTGGCGGCAGGAACCGTCGTCGCCTTCACGGCGGGCTGTTCCTACAATGCAGAACTGGGCCGCGATCAGTTTTTGATGGTCAGCGATGAACAGCTGATGCAATTGTCCCTGACCGCATGGCGCGATGCCCTTCGCACCCAAAAGCTGTCCCAAGACCGCGAGATGAACCGCGCCGTCCGCTCGGTTGGTCAACGGATCGTTGAGGCGGCTGGGCGGGGGGCTCAGCCTTGGGAATATGCGGTCTTTGATAATCCCGACGCCAACGCCTTCGTCCTTCCCGGCAACAAGGTTGGGGTCAATAGTGGACTGTTCAAGGCCGTGATCAATGACGATCAGCTGGCGGCGGTGCTGGGCCATGAAACCGGCCACGTCACCGCGCACCACGCTGCCGAGCGGGTGTCTCAGACCATGGTCGCGCAGGTCGGGCTAGCGGCGGCGGATCTTGCCATTGCCAATAGCGACACCCAGCACGGCAAGGAACTGGCTGCAGTCTTGGGCGCAGGCGTGCAGTTCGGCGTCCTAATGCCCTTTTCGCGCCAGCATGAACTGGAGGCCGACCGCATCGGCGTTGACTTCATGCATGCCGCCGGGTTCAAGCCGGTCGAGGCCCTGCACCTTTGGCAGAATATGGCCGCCGAACGGACCAAGAAGGCCCCGCCCCAGTGGCTCTCCACCCATCCCTCAGATGAAACCCGGATGGCCGCGCTGCAAGCCTATCTGACCCAGCGCGGCTGGCTCGCTGAGGGCTCACCCCGCCAGATCTAGCCCCTTGGCTTTCAGCCACTGGGCTAGGTGCTCATTGACCTTTTCGGGTGCCTCCTGCTGGACCCAATGGGACACATTGGGCAGACGGTGCAGGGTAAAGTCCGTGACATAGGGATCATAGCCCTCGGTCAAACTAATGCTTAGGGCTGTATCTTCTTCGCCCCAGATCATCACGGTCGGCACTTCAATCTTGGCCGCAAGACCGGGCCCATAGGCAGCAAGGGTTTTGGTGTTGGCGCGGTAATAGTTGATCATTGCGGTCATGGCCCCGGGCTGCAGGGCATTTTGCTGATAGTGGTCGAGCACCTCTTGGGGAAAGCGCGACTTGTCGATGGCCATGCCGACAAAGGCCTGCCCGATGGCCTTGGCCCCCTTGGCCGTCATCATCAGTTCGGGCAGGACGGGCAGTTGGAAGAACAGGGCGTACCAGCTCTTCTTGCGCTGCTCCCATCCGTTCTGCAGGCCGGTGATAAAGACCGCCGGGTGGGGCACATTCATAATCACCAGCCCATCAAGGGCGCGGGTCTTCTCGATCGCGAAGGTCCAGGCGATGATCGCGCCCCAGTCGTGGGCAACCAGCAGACGGCGCTTGGCTCCCAAAGCATCATAGAGGGCGGCCGTATCGGCGATGAGGTTGGGAAGTTCATAGTCTTTCTTGTTCGCAGGCCGCGTCGTGCCGCCATAGCCGCGAAGGTCCGGTGCGACAGCTCGCCATCCCTTGGCCGCCAAAAGGGGCAATTGCTCGCGCCAGCTGAAGCGACTTTCTGGAAAACCGTGCAGACACAGGGCGATATTTTCGCCTTCGCCACACTCATCGATGGTGAAGGTCAGGCCATTGGCCTCGATCTGCCGGGTCCGGATCTCATACATGCTGTTTCATCCCTATTTTTGTTGCTGAGCATGGCGGCTGGACCCGGCTGATGCAAGAGATTGAACCTAATCGTCTCGAACCTACAAACGGCAGCTTGATCCCGGCGGCCATGCCGACTAAATGCGAGCCGCCTTAGCTCAGTTGGTTAGAGCGCCGGTTTGTGGAACCGGAGGTCCTCAGTTCAAGCCTGAGAGGCGGTACCATCCCAAAATCCACAGCCCCGAAATGAGACGCGGCCCGCCCTTCTTGCTGCTTGGCTGGATTGGCGCTTGCCGGACCACGACCTTTGTTGGGCGCGGGGACGGAAATTTTCTTCTCTGAGTCCCTGGCGCGTCTGTATCGGTCATCGGTCTTACGCTATGTCGCATCCAACAGGATCTTGCGCTGTCACGAGATCGTTCGGGAAGGAAACCGCCATGACCACTTCTGATCAGGCTGCCGCTGAAACGGCCCATGCTGCCCTGTTGGAACAGCCCTTCGGTCTGCTGTCCGACCTGATCCGCCTCAATGCGCAGGCCCGGCCCAATTCACCCGCCCTGATCAAGGATGACGAGGTCCTGACCTATGGGGCGCTGGATGCCCGAATGGATCAGATCGCCGCCAGCCTTCAGCGCGACGGCGTTCAGCCGGGTGAGGCCATCTCGATCTGTGCGGGTTCATCGGTGGCCTATGCCGCCACCTTCTTGGGCGGGCTTCGGGCCGGGGTTGCGGTTGCGCCCTTGGCTCCGTCCTCGACGCCAGAGAGCCTCGCCGTCATGCTGGCAGACTGCGGTGCAAAGCGGTTCTTCCTCGACAAGTCTGTGGCCAAGGCGCTCGAAGGCATCAGCCTGACCATGCCCCTGACCGCCTTGGACGGCTCAGACGCGGGCGGCTCTTATGAGGCTTGGTTGGCACCGGCCGGGTCCAAGCCCGCGCCGGTCACGGTTACGCCCGCCATGCCCTTCAACATCATCTATTCGTCAGGCACCACGGGCACGCCCAAGGGCATTGTTCAATCCCATGAGATGCGCTGGTCCCACACGGGCCGCGGCGGCGGTCTGGGCTATGGGCCAGGGTCTGTGACCCTGTTGTCGACGCCGCTCTATTCAAACACCACCCTGGTCAGCTTCTTCCCCACCATGGGCATGGGCGGCGCGGCGGTCTTGATGGACAAGTTCGACGCCTTGGGCTTCCTCAAGCTGTCCCACCAGCACCGCGTGACCCATGCCATGCTTGTGCCGGTGCAGTATCGCCGCATCCTCGAACAGCCGACCTTTGGCGACTACGACCTGTCCAGCTTCCAAATGAAGTTCTGCACCAGCGCCCCCTTTGGCGCGGCGCTGAAGGCGGACATCCTCAAGCGCTGGCCCGGGGGCCTGATCGAATATTACGGCATGACCGAGGGCGGCGGCAGTTGCGGCCTGATCGCGCACGAGCATCCCGACAAGCTCCATACGGTTGGCCAGCCCCTGCCCGGCCACGATGTGCGCCTGATCGACGAGGAGGGCCGCGAACTGCCCGCCGGCGAGGTTGGCGAAGTCGTTGGCCGCTCGCCCGCCATGATGAACGGTTATCACAATCAGCCGGGCAAGACCGCCGAGGCCGAGTGGATCAGCCCAGAAGGCCTGCGTTATATCCGCACCGGCGATGTCGGCCGGTTTGATGCTGAGGGCTTCTTGACCCTCATGGACCGCAAGAAGGACATGATCATTTCCGGCGGTTTCAACATCTATCCGAGCGATCTGGAGAGCGTCATTGTCGGTCATCCCGCCGTGCTCGAAGCCGCCGTGGTCGGGGCCCTGTCCGATCGCTGGGGGGAAACGCCGGTGGCCTTTGTGACCCTCAAGGCCGGGGCGACGGCAACGGCGGACGAGGTCCGAGACTGGGCCAATGCCAAGCTGGGCAAGACCCAAAGGCTGGCTGCGTTGAAGCTGATGGATGTCCTACCGCGCAGCGCTATTGGTAAGGTGCTGAAGCGTGAACTGCGCGATCAATTCATGGCCGAAGAGACGGTCGCCTGAGACCATTGAACCGATAAGGGCCGGGTGTGGTAGCGAAAGCTTGCTCAACCCGGCCTTAAACCGATAATTAGGCGTCTGGCGGCTTAGGGTTCGCCAGATTGGAACCTCGTCCTATGGCCTCGCGTCAATCCCCTGCTGCCTTGAAGACCGGCGAAATCCTTCGTCCGGCCTATCTGCCTGCGCGGGTTGATCTTTCTGTGATCGTGCCGACCTTTAATGAGCGCGGAAATGTCGATCGGTTGATCGCCGCCCTCGACGTCGCGCTTGCGGGCATCGCGTGGCAGGTGATCTTCGTCGATGACGACTCTCCTGACGGCACCGCCGCAGCGGTCAAGGCCATTGCTGTTCACGATAGCCGGGTCCAGTGCCTGCGCCGTGTTGGACGCCGAGGCTTGGCCGGTGCCGTGATCGAAGGGGCTATGGCCAGCGCCGCGCCATTTGTCGCCGTGATCGACGGGGATATGCAGCATGACGAGGCGCTGCTGCCAGCCATGTTCAACGCCCTGCGCGATGACCTTGCCGATCTGGTCATTGGCTCGCGGTTCCTGCAGGCCGACGGTCTGGACCGAGGCCTTTCGGCTGTGCGCAAGGCGGGAAGCCGCGGGGCGGCTTGGCTGGGCCGCTAGGCGCTGCGGGCGCAGGTCAGTGATCCGGTCAGTGGCTTTTTCATGATCCGCCGCGATCTGGTCGAGACCGTCGCGCCGCGCCTGTCGACCGACGGGTTCAAGGTCTTGTTTGACATCATTGCGTCCCAGACCACGCCGCCGCGTATCTTAGAAATGTCCTATGCCTTTCGCGAGCGCGAGGCTGGGACCAGCAAGCTCGATACACGGGTTGTCGTTGACTATGCTGGTCTGGTGCTCAGCAAGCTGACCCGCGATGTCGTGTCGGTCAGGGCGCTTCTTTTCGCCTTCGTCGGCTCGACCGGCATCTTGGTCCATATGAGCGTGCTCAGCCTGTTGATGACCGCAGGGCACAGCGACTTTTCCCGGGCGCAGATCTTGGCCGCGCTCGTGGCTATGACCTCCAACTATTTCATCAACAATGCCCTGACCTATCGTGACCGGCGACGTAAGGGTTGGCGTTTGGCGACCGGCTATGTGCAGTTCTGCATCGTCTGCAGTGTCGGTCTTGCCGCCAACTATGCCGTCGCTGGGCTGGTCGAACAGTGGGTGCCGGGCTGGATCTTGGCCGGTGCGGTCGGTGCGGCGGTCGGTGCCATTTGGAATTATGTGATCAGCACCTTGACGGTCTGGTAGGCCATAGATGAGCGCCACGACCCGGCGGCTTTTCCTGTGGATCGGCCTGATCACCTTGGCGCGGTTAGCGTTTGCCGCCCTTATGCCTCTGACCGACGACGAGGCCTATTACCGCCTCTGGTCACAACATCTTGCCCTTGGCTATTTTGACCATCCGCCGCTCGTGGCCTGGGCCATTCGACTGGGCACCAGCCTGCTGGGCGATAATGGCTTGGGTGTGCGGCTGTCGGCGGTGCTGGCCAGCGGCGCGACCAGTCTGGTCCTATACGATCTGGCTAAGCGGCTCGGCCTGACAGAGGCCACATCAGAGCGGGCAGCGCTTTGGTACAGCGCCACCTTGATGATTGCGGTTGGGGCGATCCTGTCGACACCCGACGCCTTCGCGACCCTCTTTTGGGCCACCACCCTTTGGTGCTTGGCGGCGGTTTTTGATCCGGGCCGTGAGCATGAGGCAGCCCGCTGGTGGTGCCTGGCCGGTTTGGCCGCAGGCCTTGCGACCCTGTCGAAATATTCGTCGCTGTTTATCGCGCCTGGCGTTCTGCTCTGGGTCCTGACCTCGGCTGAACGGCGCAAAAGCCTGGCGACGCCTTGGCCGTGGGCCGCAGCCGTGATCGGTGTCGGTCTGTTCGGCATCAATGTCTGGTGGAACGCCCAGAACGAATGGCTGACCTTCGCCAAACAGTTTGGCCGGGTTGAGCCGTCCGGC
>JBEGOG010000212.1:0-3865 GCA_041182125.1 Pseudomonadota bacterium | reverse complement strand
CCCAGAGGGGGAAGATTATTCCTGCGCAAATCTTCCCCCTCTGGAGGAAGTGGCCCGAAGGGCCGAAGGGGGCCTTGTTTCCGAATCCATCACAGCAGCAGGAAATCCCCGCTGAAACCGGCCAATCGCTTGGGCATCAAGCCGAACACGCAGCACAACCGCACCATCGTCCTGATCAACCCGCTTGAGCACGCGGCCCTGACGATAGAGCCAGGCGATGGCTTGGCCATCGGCATAGGCCAAAGTGATGGTCGCCTCTTCGCCCGTGTCGACATGATCGGCGAGGATTTGGCGCAGGCGCTCCATGCCCTCACCTGTGACGGCAGAAACGGCCACCGCCAAAGGCCCCGTACCCTCGTCAGAACGAAGGGCGCGAGACAGAACCTCTCCCCGACCCTCCTCGTCGAGCATATCGACCTTGTTCCAGACCTCGATCAGGACACGGTCGCTGTCGCGGCCAAGCTTGATCTGGTCGAGGACGGACTCAACGTCGTGGGCCTGAGCGCGGCTATCGGGATTGGCGATGTCGCGCACATGCAAGATGACATCGGCCTCCTGTACCTCTTCCAGCGTCGCGCGGAAGGCCTCGACCAGTTCGTGTGGCAGGTCAGAGATAAAGCCCACCGTATCGGACAGGATCGCTGGGCGACCGCCGGGCAGACGCACGGTCCGCAAGGTAGGGTCTAGGGTCGCGAACAGCATGTCCTCCGCCATGACCTCAGCCTCGGTCAGGCGATTGAACAGGGTCGATTTGCCGGCATTGGTATAGCCGACGAGTGCAATGGTCGGTGTCGGCGTCTTCTGGCGTGCAACGCGGTGCAAGGAGCGGGTCCGCCGCACCTCGTCCAGTTCCTTCTTCAGCTTACCGATCTTGTCGGCCAGCAGTCGGCGGTCGGTTTCGATCTGGGTTTCACCGGGACCACCCATCACACCCATCCCGCCGCGCTGGCGCTCCAGGTGGGTCCAGGTCCGTACGAGGCGTGACTTTTCATAGTCGAGACGCGCCAGTTCCACCTGAAGCTTGCCCTCCCGGGTGCGGGCACGGCGAGCGAAAATCTCAAGGATCAGGCCGGTGCGGTCGAGAACCTTGACCTCCCACGCCTTTTCCAGATTGCGCTGCTGAACCGGCGTTAGCGCATCATCAATGATGACGACATTGGCACCCAGATCACGGGCCTGCTCGCCAATCTCGGAGACCTTGCCCTTACCGAACAGGGTCGCAGGCATGGCGGTGCGAAGCGGCGTGACCTGCGCGCCGCAAATGACGACGTCCAGCGCCTCGGCCAAGCCAACGGCCTCTTCCAGACGCGCGGCCGGGTCACGGAGCCGATTGACGGAGCCGCGGCCCTGCGCGCGAACCGGATGGACTACAAGCGCCGTCTGGACCTCTGGCGTGCGGTCTACAAAACTATCGGTCAATCGTCGAAATCTTGCTCAGGCTCGTACAGCTGAACCGGCTGTGCGGGCATAATGGTCGAGATGGCGTGCTTATAGACCAACTGTGACTGGCCATCACGGCGCAGCAACACGCAGAAATTATCAAACCAGCTGACGACGCCCTGCAGCTTGACGCCATTGACCAGGAAGATGGTCAGGGGCGTACGAGTCTTGCGGACGCTGTTCAGGAAGGTGTCTTGCAGATTTTGCTTTTTATCGTTCGACATGGCCTTTTCGACCCTCTTTTTCTTAATCGGAGGCAAAATGCCCCCACACATGAGTGTTTCGCGGTCAGCTCGCTGTGCGTCTGGCCGTCTCCATATATAGGCTCCTTAGGCTCAAGCTCAAAGGTCCCGGTCGTCCATTACCAATGGTAATGTTGTCGATCTGCACGATCGGAAGCACAAAAGCTGACGCTGCTGTCAAAAACGCCTCCTTTGCACCCTTGGCCTCTTCGACTGAGAAGGGTTTTTCGGAGAAGGGTATACCCTGCTCTTTCAGACGCTCGATCAGTGCCGCACGGGTAATGCCGCGCAAGATGTTGGCCTGAGTATCGCGTGTGCGGAGCGTTCCGGATGCATCAACGATCCAGGCATTGGTCGAAGCGCCCTCAGTGACCAGCCCCATCTCATCAACCAACCAAGCCTCTTCGGCCCCGGCATCGTGCGCGAGGGTCTTGGCCATCGCGTTTGGCAGAAGGCCGACGGTCTTGATGTCACAGCGGCCCCAGCGAATGTCAGGCTGAGTAATGACGCTGACACCCTTGGCCGCCTTAGCATTCAAGGCGTCATAGTTGATCGACTTGGCCGTTAGGACCAACGTGGGCAGCGGTGCCGGATCTGGGAAGGCATGGTCGCGCTTAGCGACGCCGCGACTGATCTGAAGATAGACCATGCCGTCCTTGATGCGATTACGCCGCAGGGTCTCGCCAATCACCATCCGCAAGGCTGCGCGGGTCATAGGCTGCTCAATCGAAAGTTCCGAAAGGCTGCGATCGAGCCGGTTAAAGTGCCCCTCACAATCGGCCAACCTGCCATCAAAGACGGCCCAGACCTCATAGACGGCATCGGCAAACTGAAAGCCACGGTCCTCTACATGGACCACAGCCTGACTGTGTTCCAAATAACGGCCGTTTACATAGGCAACCCGTCCCATCAGTCTTCCTCGTCTTCGCCGGACCGCAGGGGGGCAACCCCAAGCGATTTAAGTTTGCGGTGCAGAGCCGAGCGCTCCATGCCGATAAATGCTGCCGTGCGCGAAATATTGCCGCCAAAGCGCATGATCTGAGCGTTGAGATATTCGCGTTCAAACACCTCGCGCGCATCGCGAAGCGGCAGAGCGATGATCCGCTCGGCCCCCATCGAGCCCGCTGTTCCAGCCGTCGCGACCTCCGAAGGCAGCATTTCGGCGGTTATGGGTTGGGTTGGATCGCCCGTGGCCAAGATCAACAGCCGCTCAACATTGTTGCGCAGCTGGCGGACATTTCCCGGCCAAGCATGGACCTGAAGCGTTGCAATGGCATCTTCGCCCAAGATGCGGCGAGGAAGGCCTGTGGCCTCGCTGATCGCGGAGATGAAATAGTCGACCAGTTCAGCGATGTCGTCCCGTCGCTCTGACAGGCCGGGCACGCGGACGGGCACCACGTTCAAGCGATGGAACAGGTCTTCGCGAAACCGCCCTGCTGCAATCTCTTCGCGCAGGTCTCGCGCAGTCGATGACATGACCCGCACATCGACCTGAACATCGGTCGTGCCGCCAACACGCCGGAACCGTTGATCGACGAGCACGCGCAAGATGCGGCCTTGGGTCTCCCTTGGCATATCGGCGATCTCGTCGAGATAGAGTGAGCCGCCATGGGCCCGCTCAAAAACGCCGATCTTGCTGGGGTGGCCGTCAGCGCCCTCCTCCCCGAACAGTTCCAGATCAATGCGGTCCGTCGTCATGCCCGCCGCCGCGATGGCGACGAACTCATTGCCCGAGCGCGGACTGGCATCGTGGATCAGGCGCGCGACCAGTTCCTTGCCCGAGCCGGGAGGGCCCGCAATCAGGATGCGGCTATTGGCTTGAGCAATCTTGCCGATCAGCTGACGCAGTTGTTGGGCCGGCGCCGAATGGCCGATAAACCCATCGGGTGCCAAGGTCTGCTGACGAAGGCGACGGTTCTCTCGCTTGAGATTGGCCGATTCCAACGCACGTTGGACGACCAAAAGCAGCCGGTCTGACTTGAAGGGCTTTTCGAGGAAGTCATAGGCCCCACGCCGAATGGCACTGACGGCTGTTTCGATATTGCCGTGACCAGAGATCATCACGACCGGCAAGTCCACATCCAAGGTCTTGATCATGTCGAGCAGTTCAAGCCCGTCCATGCCACCGCCTTGCATCCAGATGTCTAGGATGAGCAGGGAGGGCTTTCGCGCATTGATAGCGA
>JBEGOG010000211.1:0-7165 GCA_041182125.1 Pseudomonadota bacterium | reverse complement strand
AAAGGAGACCATGCGGCCACCCTTGAGCCCAGCGGCCAGAGCCAAGGTCTTGCCCCCGCCCCCGGCGCAATAGTCGATGACGGTCTGGCCCGGCTGGACGTTGCAGAGCGCGGCCATGATCTGGCTGCCCTCGTCCTGAATCTCGAAGGCACCTTCCTTGAAGATGTCGAGGGCCTGGATGTCGTCGCCGATGGCCAGGCGCAGACCGGCGCTGGCAAAGGGCGTCGGCTCGGCCTTGATGCTGAGATCAGCCAAGGCAGCTTGAACGGCGACCGGAAAGGCAGACAACAGATTGACCCGGATATCGAGCGGCGCACGGCTCTGGAGCAGAGACCGCGTCTCCGCCTGCCAATCCTTGCCAAACGACCGGCCCAGTTCGGAGGACAGGAAATCAGGCAGTTGCGGTGAGGCATCATTGGCCGCGTCAAGCGCCGCCAACTCGTCCGCCGTCAAGGGGGCTGGGCCATAGCTGATGCCATTGAACAGGGCCTGAACCCCTTCAAGGTCCAGTCCATCATCCTGCATCAAGGAGACCGCCGCCATCAGCCGTCCGCCGCGCGCCGGAGCGCCTTGGCGAAGACAGGCATAGACCCGCTCTGCAATGGCGCGCCGGTCTCCGGACCCGGCAAAGCGGTGCCCCGCCCCCCAGGTCTTGAGCGCCTTGTCCGCGGGCGCGCGCGAGGACATCAACCCGTCCAGAATCTCGATGGCAGCCTGTAGTCTTGCGGTTGGGGTCACACACTGCTCGGATAGTTGGGGGCTTCCCGGGTGATCAGCACGTCATGGACGTGACTTTCACGCAGGCCAGCGCCCGTTATGCGGATGAAGCGCGCACGCTCTTGGAAAACAGGAATGGTTGCCGCGCCGACATAGCCCATCGAGGCACGAAGACCGCCGACGAGCTGATGCAAGATCGCGCCGACCTGGCCCTTATAGGGAACCTGGCCCTCGATGCCCTCAGGCACGAGCTTGAGGGTGTCGGATACTTCCTTTTGGAAATAGCGGTCCGCTGAACCCCGGGCCATGGCCCCGACAGAGCCCATGCCGCGATAGGCCTTGTAGGAGCGGCCCTGATAGAGGAACACCTCGCCCGGTGCCTCGTCGGTGCCAGCGAACATCGAGCCCATCATGACGGTGGAGGCACCCGCCGCGATGGCCTTGGCCACGTCGCCGGAATATTTGATACCGCCGTCGGCAATGACCGGAACGCCGCTGGCCTTTGCCGCACGCACGGCGTCGGAAATAGCGGTCAGTTGAGGCACGCCCACGCCCGCGATCATGCGGGTGGTGCAGATCGAGCCAGGACCAATCCCGACCTTGACCGCATCGGCCCCGGCATCGATGAGGGCCATCGCCCCGTCATAGGTGGCGACATTGCCAGCCACGAGCTGGACGCGGTTATTCTCGCGCTTGACCCGTTCAACGGCCTGAGCGACCTGAATGGAGTGGCCGTGGGCGGTGTCGATCACCACCACATCCACGCCCGCTTCAATCAAGGCCATGGTCCGCTCAAAGCCAACATCGCCAACGGTCGAGGCAGCACCAACCAGAAGGCGGCCCTTCTCGTCCTTGGCAGCATGGGGGTGGGCCTGCGCCTTTTCCATGTCCTTGACGGTGACCAGACCGACAGCGCGATAGTCATCATCGACCACGATCAGACGCTCGATGCGGTGACGCTGCAGCAGGGCGCGGGCCTCTTCGGGCGCAATCCCTTCGCGAACCGTGATCAGATTGTCCTTGGTCATCAGAGCCGAGGCTGGCGTTTCCGGATCAGCGGTGAAGCGCATATCGCGATTAGTCAGGATGCCGACCAGACGGCCTGTCTCGCGCTCGACCACAGGAAAGCCAGAGATCTGACGCTGCGCGGTGATGGCCCGAACGGTCCCGAGGGTCGTGTCCGGATTGATGGTCATCGGATTGATGACCATGCCGCTCTCATAGCGTTTGACCTCGCGAACCTGATCGGCCTGCTCGGCGACGGTCAGATTGCGGTGCAAGATGCCCAAGCCACCGGCCTGCGCCATGGCAATGGCCAGCCGACTTTCCGTCACCGTATCCATGGCTGCGGACACGATGGGAATGTTCAGACTGATCGCTTGTGTAAAGCGTGTGGCGGTGTTCACCTGCCCCGGCATCACATCGGATGGGCCGGGTTCAAGCAAAACGTCGTCGAAGGTAAGCCCCTCGCGAATCTCCATAGGAACTCTCCGTTTTGCGGGCCGCGTATAGCGCAAGAACCGCTGCAACGATAGAGCGGAATGGCGAAAGTTAGACCGAGCGGCCTTTAAAGCCGGTCGCGACCAGATAGACCTCTGAGCTTTCGGCTCGGCTGGCCTTGGGTTTGACGTGTTTGACCTCAGCAAAATTGCGCTTGAGGGACAAAAGCACCCCCTCCATCTCGCCGCCTTGGAAGGCCTTGGTCACGAAGGTGCCGCCGGGACGCAGGGTCTCAAGCGTGAAATCGACTGCTGCCTCGATCAGACCGACAATGCGCAGATGGTCTGTCTGACGATGCCCCATGGTGTTGGGGGCCATGTCGGACAAGATCACATCCGGCGCACCGCCCAACAGCTCGATCAAGCGATCGCCGCAGGCTGGATCAGTGAAATCCATCTGGATCATGGTCGCGGGCGGCATGGGCTCGACATAGAGCAGGTCGACGCCGACCACATTGGACGCGCCCTTGGCCAAGGCCATCTGCACCCATCCGCCCGGCGCACAGCCAAGGTCGATGATCCGCTGGCCTGATTTTAGAAAATGATACTTCTCGTCCAGCTCTAGAATCTTGAAGGCCGCGCGCGAGCGATAGCCCTTGGCCTTGGCCGCCGTCACGAACGGGTCGTTCAGTTGACGAGAGAGCCAAGCCTGAGACGACTGGGTCATCTTATTGCCCTTGATCACCCGAACGGCCTTAGGTCGGGTTCCGACCTCCTTGCCACGGGTCGGGGCCTTGACCAGACGCTTGCGCTCTTGCGGCGGGGTTTCGGGTTTATCGGTACTCATTGGGTCAGTCTAAGGCAGTTCGGTCGTTAAGCGAAGCGGTGAACGACGAGGAAGTCTCCCATCCGTTTCCCCCGCGCGGGCGGGGGGGGCCAGACCCGAGTGGCTCCGTCCGACGGCTGGCCCTCATCTGGATCCCCGCCTTCGCGGGGAACACGGCAAAGAGAGAGGGAGAGGATTGGGTGGGGGCCTTGATTGTTTTGCCTGCGTCATTGCGAGTGCAGCGAAGCAACCCAGGGGTCTGACCCGGACCTAAGTAGATGTTCCCCTGGGTTGCTTCGGCGCGATGCTCCCCCTCAGGGGGTAGTGGCCCATAGGGCCGAAGGGGGCCTTGGTTCCTTACGCCTGCGCAGCCTGCACAGCCCTGCCATGTCGCGACCGACGGCGGCGCGGGCGTTTTTTTCGGTTCTTGTCGGACATCAGGGTCAATAACAGACCTTCACGCAGGCCACGGTCCGCCACACGGACGCGATCACAGGGCCAAACCTCTTGCACGGCTTGCAAGATGGCCGCCCCAGCCAAGACCAGATCGGCGCGATCTGGACCAATGCAGGGCTGAGCGGCGCGTTCGGATGGAAGCTGCTTCAAGAGGCTCATGGTCGCAACTTCGCAGTCCTCGCGCCTCATCCACAGGCCATCAATCTGCGTACGGTCATAGCGGCGCAGGCCAAGATGTAGACCCGCAATCCCTGTAATGGCCCCCGAGGTCCCAACAAGATGGGCCTGGCCGCTGTCGAAAATGGGCCTCATAGGATCGGCATGGGTAAAGGCTTCAATGCGAACCTTGACGTCCTCGACCATGGACCGAAACCACGCCTCGCCCTGATCGGGGCGCTCTGGAAACCGTTCAGCGAGGCTAACCACCCCAACCGGCAAGGAGATCCACGCGCGAATGGGCAAGGCCGAGGGCACAAAATCTCGCGCCCGGACATCTAGGGCCTTGTCAGTCAAATCGACCCAAGACAGCTCCGTAGAGCCCCCACCGACGTCGATGACCAGCGCGGCTAGAGAATCACGGTCGAACAGGTTCAAGCAGCCTGCGACAGACAGTTGCGCCTCTTCTCGCGGACTGATGACCTGCAGACGGATGCCCGTTTCCTTGGCCACCCGCTCCACAAACTCCGCGCCATTGCTGGCCGAGCGACAGGCCTGAGTGGCAATAGCCTTGACCCGCACGGTCCGGCGTCGCTTGATTTTCTCGGCGCAGATCCGCAAGGCGGCCATAGCTCGGTCCATAGCGCCATCGGCCAAGCGCCCTGACTGGCTAAGGCCTTCGCCTAACCGAACAATGCGCGAATAGGACTCGATGACCCGAAAACCGCCTAAAGAGGGCGTGGCGATCAGAAGGCGGCAATTGTTAGTGCCCAGATCAACAGCGGCATAGAGCGGTGCCTCCACCGAGACAGACTCGGCAGACAGTGGATCTAGGCGGCCGACGGGGTCGGCTGCAGGGGGTGGCGCCTTGGTCATGGCCCAACTCACGGGAGAGACAAACGGGATCGTCGCCTCAGTTGGGGTGACTGTAGCAACTCATGGCTCAATCACAACGGCTGGCTTGAAGAAGTCACTTCTTGGCGCTCACCGACGCCTAAACATTTTGCGAGGGGCTATCTGGGTGTATGGTTGGAATCATGACGACAAGACTTGCTAAATTTTCGATCGGCCAAGTGGTCAAGCACCGGATTTTCGCCTTCCGAGGCGTGATCTTCGATGTCGATCCGCAGTTCAACAATACCGAGGAATGGTGGAACTCCATCCCCGAAGAGGTGCGGCCCCGTAAGGACCAGCCCTTCTATCACCTGTTGGCTGAGAACGATCAGAACAGCTATGTCGCCTATGTGTCTGAGCAGAACCTCCTGCCCGATGAGACCGGTGAGCCTGTCGGTCATCCCCATACGGCGTTGATCTTTGAAGGCTTTAACGAGGGTCAGTACCGTCCTCGTTCACGCATGGCCCACTAGCCAGAGCCTCCGCAAGGCAACCTATGGCCCCTTGCGCCGCTCGTCTTTGCGCCAGCGCACCGACAATTGACCATCGCCTTGGCTGGCCAATTTCGAGATGATCGCCAGACGGCGGCTAACCCGCCACTCGACCTGAGCCGAGGGCCCCTCTCGGCCACCACCCGTCAGTTCAAGATAGATATTGTCGGTGACATATTTTCCGCCGGACACGGTCACGCCCGTTCCAGCCGTCCCTCCGCCCAAGGCAAGGCGATCAAGGCGGGCGAAGTTACGAAGGTTGCCGATCACGTCCAACCCGCCTCCTGTGGCGAGACCTGTGACCGCTGAGGCCAGTTGTGCGGCCTCTAGAGGCGATAGCTGTGAGGCGGACCGGCCAAACAGAACCTGTGACAACACCTCATCATTGGGCAGGGCTGGGGTCGAGGTTAGGGTAATCAACGGCCTAGCAGCGGTTCCCTTGATCACGATCACGGCCGTGAGGTTTGTGTCCTCACGCGTTGCGGTGAGATCAAGCCGAATGCGGTCAGGGCGAGTGTCCAGATAGACGGCCCCGCGATCATCAAAGGTGAACCGCTTGCCTGCAAAATCATATTCACCGCGAACAATGGTGGCCTTGCCGCTCAAAACAGGCGCTGACGTGGTTCCGGTGACCCTCGCATTCATGGCCAGTTCTGCATCCAGACCGCGCCCCCTGACGAAAATGCCACGGGCCGCTTGTAAGCGCACATCAAGGGCGACAGCCGGAACCTTAAGGGCTGCCTTCTCGACGGCTTGCTTAGCAACGGGCCGGTTGCGTTCGATCACATCCAAAGACACCACTGAGGCGGTCGTTCGGGCATCACCAACCACCTCGGCATGATCAATGGTCAGATCACCGGTCGCGGTCGCTCGGCCATCGGCAGCGCGAATGATGGTGGCCGTACCGCTGGCACTGGCCTCGACCAATTCATTATCGATCAGCTTGAAGCGTTTCAGGGCCAAGGTCAGTGAACTGGGCGCGTCTCGTCCCAGACCAACCAGCCCCTGCCCGCTCACCGTTCCACCTGATCCATCATTGGCGCTCACGCTCTTGACGCTCACCTGATCGGCAGAGGCCTCGGCATGAAGGGAAAGATCGCGCAGGCGCAAACCTGCACCCACATCGTCAAACGAACCCTTGGTCAGGTCGGCCGAGCCCTGAAACTGTGGCTTTGCGAGGGTGCCGCCGAGCGTGCCATGGGCGTCGAGAAGACCTGCCACCGCCTGATTGCCACTGAAAAATAGGTCCCAGATCGGTTTGATCTCGCCGGTAACATCCACGCGCCCGCTCAAGGGGCGATCACGAACCAGCGCCACTCTAAACGGCTGAGCGCTCGCCTGCGCCGGGAGGTCCATTTGCGTTATGGCCTTAAGGCCTTGACCGTTAAGGGTCTGGGCTTCGAGAACGATGCGGTCATTTTCGAGGCGGCCCTTGACCCATCCATCAAGCGCAAGCGTCAACGGCGCATCGGCCGTTCTTGCACCTGAGACCTGAAGTTCACCCTGCCCGGTCAACTGATCGCCTCGCCCTGCAAGCGATAGGACGCCGTCGACCGAACCGGCCAAGTCTTCACCAAACGCTCCGAGGTCCACCTTGGTCAGATTAAGTTTCGCCTTGAGGTCTGGACCGGTGCTGGCCAAATCCATATCGACCTCACCACGACCCACGCTCAGCCGTCCGTGAGCTGAACGGCTCGTCCCATCCCAGCGCAACAGAACAGGCTCCAAGGTCGCGATTTCGGCCCCTCTGACCGTGCCCTTACCCGCAAAGGCAAGGCTTGAACCTTTGGGGTCCTGCAACGAGGCCTGCCCGGCCCCAACAAGGCGAACCGGAACGCCAGCGGCCCGCCCGCGTCCATCAATCCGATAGTTCAACCCGATCAGCGGCCCCTGAGCCGTCAGACGCCCTTGGGTCAAGACCCAATCTTTCGCGCGAAAACTAGCCTCATCTGCGTTCACCGCGAGATCGATATTTTGAGGCATTTCAACGGACTTCTGGGCAATTCTAAGTGTTCCGTTGAGCTTTCCACTGCTCAGCACAACGCCGGGGCCAACAGTCACCATTAGATTGGCGATCGCAGGATTGCTCTGACGAAGGGTCAGATCTCCCGCAAGGTTGATACCCGCACCATCTGCCTTTAGCGCCTGCAGTCCTATGCCATCCGCAAGCAGAGACAGTCCAGACG
>JBEGOG010000210.1:0-3882 GCA_041182125.1 Pseudomonadota bacterium | reverse complement strand
ATGGTTTCGGGCTTGCAGATCTCATCCACAGCCGCAAAGCCCACGGCCATGGCCAAGGGATTGCCGCCAAAGGTCGAGCCGTGAGCGCCGACGATCATGCCGCTGGCCGCGTCGTTGGTGGCAAGGCAAGCCCCGACCGGGAAACCTGATCCGAGGGCCTTGGCCAGACACATAACGTCAGGCGCCGCGCCGGACCACTCATAGGCAAACAGCTTGCCGGTCCGGCCAAGGCCGCACTGGACCTCGTCATAGATGAGCAAGATGCCTTCTTGGTCGCAAAGCTCGCGCAGGCCGCGCAGGCAATGGTCCGGCACCGCACGGGCTCCGCCTTCGCCCTGCACAGGCTCGATCAGGATCGCCGCGGTCGTGGGACCAATGGCGGCCTTGAGCGCCTCATGGTCTCCGAAGGGCAGATGGATAAAGCCGGGCAAACGCGGGCCAAAGCCGTCCAGATAGGCCGCATTGCCTCCGGCATTCACCGCTGCATAGGTCCGGCCGTGGAAGGCTCCCTCGAAGGTGATGATGTCGATCCGCTCAGGCTGACCCTTGGCCGCATGATATTTGCGCGCCAGCTTCAGGGCCGTCTCAATGGCTTCAGAGCCGGAATTGGTGAAGAACACCACATCGGCAAAGCTCTCGGCCGTCAGACGGTCGGCCAGCTTTTCCTGCTCAGGGATGCGGAAGATGTTGGAGACGTGCCACAGCTTCTCGGACTGGGTCTTGACCGCCTCGACCAGACGCGGATGGGCATGACCCAGCGCATTGGTGGCAATCCCGGCCACGCAGTCCAAATAGGCCTCGCCCTCCGTGCTGATCAATCGCGCGCCTTCGCCTCGTTCGAACGCCAAGGGCGCGCGGCCATAAACGCCCATCAGGTGGGCTGTAGGGGACGAGGATGAAGCGGCTGGGCCAGACACGATGAGGCCTCCCAAATGCGAACGTCCCCGGCGATGAACCGAGGACTGGAAGCCTATGGCTTGTCGCGATGGAACGGCCCTCTGTCAATCTCAGGACTGTCGCAAAGGCCTAATTCGGTCGCAATTGTCGCCCTGAAGCGACAAAATCGTCGCAACCTAGCTTTTCAGGCGATATCCGATGGTGAACAGACGCCAGCAGACGAGGGTCAAGATCACGACAATAGCTGAGGTGACGGCCACGCCCGTGCCGACCGAACCATCGGCCTGACCGATAAAGCCATAGCGGAAACCATCGATCAGATAGAAGAACGGGTTGAAATGCGAGGCCGAACGGAATGGCTCTGGCAGGCGATCGACCAGATAGAAGGTGCCAGACAGGAAGGTCATGGGCATGATGATGAAGTTGGTCACAGCGGCCAAGTGATCGAACTTTTCCGACCATAGACCGGCAATGATGCCGACCAGACCCAAGATCAGGGCGGCTGCCACCGCGAAATAGACCACGGCCCACAGATGGGCGATGTTCCACTGGGCAAAGGGCGTGACGGCTACGGCCGTGACAAAGCCGACAAAGACGCCTCGCGTTGCGGCCCCAAGGCCAAAGCCCGCTAACAACTCAATCGGCGCTAGGGGCGGGGTCAAGAAGTCCGGGGTCAGGCCCATGATCTTGGCCTGGATCAGGCTGGAGGACGCATTAGCGAAGGAATTGTTCAAGATCGCCATCATGATCAGACCCGGCGCCACGAACTGCGCATAGGGCGTGCCATGGATCGGCGGGCTGGCCCCGCGCATCGCGACCACAAAGATCAGCATATAGAGCAGGGTCGTGACCACCGGTGCCGCCACGGTCTGCATGCCCACCTTCCAGAAGCGCCGCACCTCGCGGGCATAGAGGGTATACATGCCGCGCCAATTAACCCCGTTATAGTCACGGGGGGCTGGCGGGATAACGGTGGAGCGCGAAAGATCGGTCATGGTCTTGGTGTGCCCCGATTGCGCAAATTTCGCAAGTTGCCAACGCAGAGGATTTTACGCCCAAGATTCTGCGGGCTCTACATGTTGATCCTGTGGACAGACAGGCGGGCGCCTATTGTGTCTCTTAATCTTTCGTTTACGATATCTGGTAGTGAAGCTCCTAGCGGGGCGAGGGCGTACACAAGATTTAGATTCAGCGTTCCGAACCCGGCGGGGGTGGGCGAAGCTGATAGGACCCAGGTGGGCGGAGGCAATATGAGCTGGACTGACGAACGAGTCGAATTGCTGAAGAAACTCTGGCTAGACGGTCTGAGCGCAAGCCAGATCGCCAAGCAGTTGGGTGGCGTCACCCGTAACGCCGTCATCGGCAAGGTTCACCGCCTCGGTCTATCCGGTCGCGCGGCCCCCTCTCAACCGGCCCGCACCGTGTTCAAGGCCCCTCGCCCGGCTCGCCCGGCGGCAGCCGCACCAGCAGCCCCTGTTCGTCGCGCTGAGCCTGTATCGCAGCCCATTGCAGCCACCGCTCAAGCACCAACCTACAGCGCCCCAGCGATCTATAATGAAGAGCCCGGCTCAGCGACGGTGCTGACCCTTGGCGCACACATGTGCAAATGGCCGATTGGCGATCCTGCAACGGACAGCTTCAGCTTCTGCGGACGCCGTTCGTCGGAAGGCCCCTATTGCGGCGAACATGCCCGGGTCGCCTATCAACCCCAGCAAAAGAAGGTCCGCAACGGCCCTTCCGACCTGGCCCGTTCATTGCGCCGATACATCTAGTCGAGACGGCCCTTCGACCGCTCTGCGTCGGCAGAAACGGTTCGCGCGATAGATGATTGTACTATCCCCCGTCTCAGGTCAGACTTGAACCGCAGGATGGGGGAATTGAGATGT
Source organism: Pseudomonadota bacterium (assembly GCA_041182125.1). Classification (GTDB taxonomy): domain Bacteria; phylum Pseudomonadota; class Alphaproteobacteria; order Caulobacterales; family Caulobacteraceae; genus CAISGS01. Next base: position 1,099 of record JBEGOG010000210.1, on the reverse strand, counting down.
TTAAGTCGTGGCGGCTCTATTTGGCCGGGTGGGCGTTGATTTTGGTCGGCTCTTGGCTGGCGGCGACGATCCAGACCTCCGGCGGCGTGAGCGTCACCGATGTGCGCTTTACGGGTGCCAGCGGAACGCCCATGAGCGCGCTGCTCTATGTGCCCAAGACCGCGACCGCCAAGACCCCCGCCCCCGGCATCCTCGCCGTCCATGGCTATATTAACAGCCGCGAGACCCAGAGCGGCTTTGCTATCGAGTTCGCGCGGCGCGGCTATGTCGTGCTGGCGCTGGATCAGACCGGTCACGGCTACAGCGGCGGAGTAGCCTTTTCCCAAGGCTTTGGCGGGCCCGATGGCCTAGCCTATCTGCGCAGCCTGCCCATGGTCGATAAGGATCAGATCGGACTCGAAGGCCACTCTATGGGCGGCTGGACGGTGCTCGCTGCCGCTGCGGCCATGCCCGACGCCTATCGCTCGGTCGTCCTAGACGGCTCTTCGACCGGCGCGCCCTTTGCCGCCGAAGGGTCGCCCACTTGGCCGCGCAATCTTGGCCTCGTTTTCAGTCAGTTTGACGAGTTTTCAAAGGTCATGTGGCACGTCGATAAGGCTGGCGACGCGGCCGGTAGCGATAAGCTCAAGGCCGTGTTTGGCACCCCTGATGCCGTGGTTCCGGGCAAGGTCTATGGGGATATCTCCATGGGCACAGCGCGGCGCCTCAGCACGCCGCCTGTGACCCATCCGGGCGATCACATCTCGACGGCCGCCATCGGCTATAGCCTCGACTGGTTTGCACAGACCTTGAGCGGCGGCACACCTCGCCCCGCGAGCGACCAGATCTGGATCTGGAAAGAGATTGGCACCGGCATTGGCTTCATCGGCTTTGTGGTTCTGCTGCTCGGCACCTTTGAACTTCTGATCAGCCTGCCAGCCTTTGCCGCCCTGAAACATCCTGCCCAAGCGGCGCTAGTGAGCCGAGACGCAAGCTGGAACCGCAAGCTCCTGACCACCGCCTTCTTGCCGATCATCACCTACTTCCCGGCCTTCATCGGCGTCACCCTGCTCCTCAAGCCCTTTGGCCTGATGCCACAGTCCATCACCAATCAGGTCAT
>JBEGOG010000209.1:0-5005 GCA_041182125.1 Pseudomonadota bacterium | reverse complement strand
GGGCTCGGACCGGACGGTCTGGATCCAGCTGCCCATCGGCTATGGCCGCACCTTCTTCGACCGGTCGATCAACTGGATGTATGATACTGAGGCCGAGCCTAATTTGGGTGGCCGCGTCAGCTATTGGCCGCGCGGCAAGGTCATTGGTGGGTCCGGCTCGATCAATGCCATGGTCTATGTCCGGGGCCAGCCGCACGATTTCGACCAGTGGCAGGCCATGGGCAATCCCGGCTGGGGCTGGGACGATGTCTTGCCTTTCTTCCGCTTGCCTTTCTTCCGCAAGTCCGAAGACCATGACCATGGGGCCAGCCCCTATCATGGCGCGGGCGGTCCGATCCATGTCACCGACATCACCCGCCGCGCCCATCCCCTGTGCCAAGAGTTCATCAAGACGGGTGAGGCGTTGGGCTTTGCCCATACGGACGATTTCAACGGTCCCTCGCCAGAGGGTGTCGGCATCTATCAGATCAATACGGACAAGGGCTTGCGGGCCTCCAGCGCCAACGCTTTCCTGCGCCCGGCCTTGAAGCGCTCCAACGTCGCGCTGCGCACCAAGGCTCAGGTCACCCGCATCCTGTTCGAGGGCCAACAGGCGACCGGCGTCGAATATCGGCGCGGCGGTCAGACCGTGCAGGTCAAGGCGCGGCGCGAGATCATCCTCTGCGGCGGCTCCATCAATTCACCGCAGCTTCTGCAACTGTCCGGCATAGGCGAGGCGGCGCATCTGGCCTCGTTGGGCATTACGCCGGTTCTCGATGCGCCCGCCGTGGGCCGCAATATGCAAGACCATCTGGCGGTCTCGTACTTTTATAAATCGCGCCGCCCGACCCTGAATGACGAGCTTGGCCCGTTGCTGGGCAAGGTCAAGGCGGGCATCCACTATCTGTGGAACCGGGGCGGTCCCCTGTCGATGAGCGTCAACCAAGGCGGCGGCTTTGTCCGCAGTGATCCTGACCAGCCCTTCCCCAACCTTCAGCTCTATTTCAGCCCGGTCAGCTACACCAAGACCCCGCTGTCCGAGCGCAAGCTGATGAACCCGGACCCGTTCTCGGCTTTCCTTCTGTCGTTCAATGCCTGCAAGCCGACCAGCCGGGGATCGTTGAAGATCGTCTCTGCCGACCCATCGGCCTATCCCTCGATCCAGCCCAACTATCTGTCCACGGACAAGGACATCGAAGAGGCCATCGTCGGCAACCGGCTCTTGCGCACCCTCGCCACCACCAAACCTTTGTCCGATATCATCACCGAGGAACTGGTTCCGGGCTCGCACCTTCAGACCGATGAAGAGTTGCTGGAGGATTTCCGTCAGCGTGCCGACACGGTCTACCACCCGGTTGGGACCTGCATGATGGGGTCTGATCCAGCCCTGTCGGTGGTCGATGCTCGGCTTCGGGTCCATGGGATCAAGGGCCTGCGGGTCATCGATGCCTCGGTCTTCCCTACCGTGACCTCGGGCAATACCAATGCTCCGACCGTGATGGTGGCGGAGAAGGGCGCGGCGATGGTGCTAGAGGATCGCGGACACTAACCCTCACGCAACCGGTCAATTTTTTCTACCAATCGGCCAATCTACTGTTAAGCTTCCCGTCTCTGGGCCAGCGGAACAGCGGTGATCGGGCGTGCAAAACAAATTTGATCTTCGAAAATTGCCGCCCCTCAAGTCCCTGCGCGGATTTGAGGCCGCGACCCGTCATCAGAGCATCCGCGAGGCGGCTGAAGAGCTGTGCCTCACACACCCGGCGGTCAGCCATCAGGTGCAACTGATCGAAGAGGCCTTGGGCGTAACCCTGTTCGTGCAGGAGGGGCGCCGCATTGTCTCGACCGAAGAGGGCAGGGCCCTCTATCCCTACGTCCGCGCTGCCTTTGAGTCTCTCATTGCCGGGGTTGAGGCCGCCCGTCGCCATTCCCTCGACAAGCCCTTGCGGGTCCAGACCTATGTGACGGCCTCGATCCGCTGGCTGGCCAAGCGCGCGCCTCAGTTCTTACAAGACCATCCCGATATCAAGCTGATCCTCAGCACCTGTGCGGTCGAGTGGGAGTTTGATGATGTCCATGCCGATGTGGGCCTCGTCTATTGCGAGACTGTACCAGACCCTCGACATTTCCATTGGACGCCGCTGTTTGAATACGGCCTCTATCCGGTCTGCAGCCCTCAGATGGCGGCGCGTTTGGGGCCAAATGCCAAGGTCGCTGACCTGCTCAAAAGCCCGCTCGTGACCATCAATACAGAGGTTCAAAACTGGCACACTTGGTTTGAGTCGGCCGGTGTCGCCTTTAATCCGGCATCGCAGTTCATGGTCGTTGACACCTTGGCCGTCGCGCTGGAGCTGGCCTTAGACAATGAGGCCATAGCCTTGGTCAACGGACCCTTCGTGACCCAAGATCTCGCCTCTGGCCGACTGGTTATGCCTGTTGCCCACAAGGCCATTTGCCCCGGCGAATGGGGGCTGATCTGTCGGCGTGACATGAAAGAAAATTACCGGATCAAGACCTTCGTGGACTGGGTCGCGCAGAATGCTGCCGAGACCGAGCAAGCCTTGAAGGTTGGCTAAGTCCCCCTACCCCGGCTTCGCCGGTACTTCCCCCAGAGGGGGAAGATTTATCGCTCTTAGATCTTCCCCCTCTGGGGGAAGCGATGCGCAGCATCAAAGGGGGTCTTGTTTTCTCACCGCGTCATTGCGAGCGCAGCGAAGCAACCCAGGGGAATGGCACGGACTTCAGGCGATGTTCCCCTAGGTGGCTTCGACGCTACGCGTCTCGCAATGACGCTAGACTCCAACCCGTGATGGACCTCTAGCTCGTGAACCGGAAGTGCAGCACGTCGCCGTCCTGAACCTTGTATTCCTTGCCTTCCAGACGCATCCGGCCAGCTTCTTTGGCACCCTGTTCGCCATTGAGGCGAACATAGTCGTCAAAGGCGATGGTTTCAGCGCGGATGAAGCCCTTTTCGAAGTCGGTATGGATGACGCCGGCTGCTTGCGGGGCCGTATCACCGACATGGATGGTCCAGGCGCGGGCCTCTTTCGGGCCGACCGTGAAATAGGTCTGCAGGCCTAAGAGGCTGTAGGCCTCGCGGATCAGGCGGTTTAGGCCCGGTTCAGCTAGGCCTAGGGTTTCCAAAAACTCCGCCCGCTCATCGGCGTCGAGCAGGGCGATTTCGCTCTCGATCTTGGCCGAGATAACCACGGACTTGGCATTGTCCTTGGCGGCCCGTTCGGCGACCAGATTGGACAGGGCGTTGCCTTGGTCTGCGCTATTTTCCTCGACATTGCAGACATAGAGGGCAGGCAAGGAGGTCAGGAGTTGCAGCATGTGCCACGCCTTCTCGTCGTCAGCGTCAATCTTGGCGGCGCGGGCGGGGCGACCCTCATTCAGTTGGTCGAGCGCCAGCTTGGCCAGACGCAGGGTATTGATGCTTTCCTTGTCGCCGCCCTTGGCGCGCTTCTCCAGATTGACGATGCGCTTTTCAAGGCTCTCAAGGTCGGCGAGCATCAGTTCGGTCTCGATGATTTCGAGGTCGGACAGGGGATCGATGCGGCCCTCAACATGGGTGATGTCATCATCGATGAAGCAGCGCGAGACGAAGGCTACAGCGTCACAGTCACGGATATTGGCGAGGAACTGGTTGCCCAGCCCTTCACCCTTGGAGGCACCGCGCACAAGGCCTGCCACGTCAACAAAGTTGATCCGGGCGGGAATGATCTCTTTGGAACCGGCAATGGCCACCAGCTTGTCGAGGCGCGGCTCTGGCACGGCAACGTCGCCGACATTGGGCTCGATCGTGCAGAACGGATAGTTGGCCGCTTGAGCCTGAGCCGTCTGGGTCAGGGCGTTGAATAGGGTGGACTTGCCAACATTGGGCAGGCCGACGATTGCGACTTTGAGCGCCATCGAGTCCTCGGATCAGAAGATGAAAACAGGGGTGCGCCGCTTTGGACGACGCGTCGAAGGCCCTTATGGCCGAGCAAAGGCCAAGGCGCAAATGTTGCGCTTGGTGAAGGGCTAATCAGTTGGCGGGTTTGGCCCGTCTGGTATTTCTCATCCTCGGTGGCGGCCAGCAGCGGCGCCGCATCGGCGCAGGCCCGGCAAAGGGTCTCGACCCACGGCCCATCGACCTTGTTAAAGTCGGACAGCACCCAGCCCAGAACCATGTCCTTGTCGCCGGGATGGCCCACGCCCATGCGCGCACGGCGGAAGTTCGGACCCATCTGCCCGATGATCGAGCGCAGGCCATTGTGACCCGCCGCCCCGCCGCCGGTCTTCATGCGGAACCGTCCGGGGGCCAGATCCATCTCGTCATGGAACACCACGACCTGATCGAGCGGGGTTTTATAGAATTTGGCGGCGGCAGAGATCGCGCGGCCACTTTCGTTCATATAGGTCTGGGGCTTCATCAGCAGGGTGCGCACCTCGCCCGCAGGGGTCAGGATATTGCCCTCGCAGACCTCGCTTTGAAACTTGGTGCGCCAAGGCCCAAAGCGCCAACGGCTGGCCATCTCATCGACGGCTAGAAAGCCGATATTGTGGCGGTTGCGCTCATATTTAGGTCCAGGATTGCCCAGACCAGCCAAGATCAACATGGGGCGTCCATTCTCAATGGGCCAACAGGGGGCCAATAGGGGCCTGAACATAGATACAGGGCGCGCCCGTTAAGGCACGCCCTGTAGTATTAGGATCTCAGCGTTTCAGATCAGGCTTTGGCGAGCGCCAGATTTTAGCGGCTCAGCAACAGCAGATCGAAGGTCGCTTTGATTAGCTGACGCGCAGCAGGTCGAAGTGGACCGGCTCATCGCTGACAGGGTGGAACTGGATTTCCTTGGCGACGACCTTTTGGGTCTTACCACCATGCGACAGGGTTACCTCTTGGCCAGCCAGCTTGCCGGACAACAGGGCCTTGCGGAATTCGTTGCTCTTGACCGAAATGGCCAGAGGCTCAGCGCCGCCGCCATAGACGACGCCCGGTACATGACCTGCACGGCGGGTTTCACGCGCGCCACCGGTACCA
>JBEGOG010000208.1:0-3886 GCA_041182125.1 Pseudomonadota bacterium | reverse complement strand
GCCGAGCCGCCTGCCGAGGCGGGGATGGGTAAATCAACGGAGTCCGTCGAGGCACCCGATGTGCCCATTGAGGCCCCAGGTGGTCAGCCCCAGATCGTTCGGGGAGCAGAGGTCGAAACCGTAGCACAGGTGCGTCTGCCACCGCCGCAACAGGCCGATGTGCTAAGCGTACCGAAAGTGATCTTCAACAATTCAGACCAAGGAAATGGCACGCCCCTCAATAGCGCAGTGACGACCTTTGCCTTTCAGTCTGCTGAATATAACCCCGTCACGGGTGAGCGAAATGTCGAGAACTTCATCAAGGGCATGAAGCCTACCTACGCTGATGGAAAGCTCGTAGCGGTTACATATCCGCCGATACCTGCCTTTTTAGGCTATGTCATTAAGGGCTATACGGCGACGCCGATCGAAGGGGGAAGTGATCAATCGGTCGTCGCCTGGGGACGGTGGGCCGATGGAACAATGTTGATTGGGGGCTGGAGCGGCACCCCTTCGCGCATTACGCCCTTAACCCTTACGGCCAATCAAGGTTTCCACTGGATGGTAGGTGAGACCAGTAAGGCCTTACCTACGGGCGGTGTCTATGAGTTCAATCTTGTCGGCGCGACGGTCCCGACTGAGACTCGTTTGGATGCAGCAGGCGGCTGGGCCGTTACCGGCGGCAAACTGACCGCAGACCTCTTGGCCGCGAAATTATCAGGCACCTTGAACCTCTATCTCAATCGCGACCAGCTCTATGGGTTCTTCGATATGAAGTTCAACTCAACCAGCGCTATTGTTGCGGGCAGCCAGATTGCGATTTCGACCGCGGTGGATCGCACCGGTGGCTCGATCAATATGTGCACGGCGACCTGCAACGGGTTGGGAACAGTGATGTTCTACGGCAATGCTCCGGCTAAGCCTGCAAGCCATGTGGGAATGACCTACGACTTCAACACTGGGGACTATTTTGTTCAGGGCGTGGCCGTCTTCAACCGTTGAGCCGTCGTCGTTATCGGTGATGGCGGAAGCGCTAGGCCTTTAAATTGGTTAGATATCGAATAAATAAGGTGTCCATCTTGAATAGGGCTCCATGACGCATCAGACTGTGGGCCTAGGCTCTCTGGTCTGATTGTAGGAAAAATCGATGCTCACCGAAGACGAGTTGCTGGCGCGGGTTGAGGCGCAGTTCCTAGGCTTTCCATCGCCCACCGCGCCGCGCATTCCGGCTGGCGGGCACCCGTGCCAAGGGGTCTACTGGACCCCAAAGGGCAAGCGGCCCAAGGTCGCCTTCATCGCAACCCATTATAATGTCGACTTCTCAGAGCACTATATCGCGCCCTTTATGGCCCATCAGGGCTTTGGATTTCTCGGCTGGAACACACGTTATCGCGGCTTTGAAGACCAGTTCCTGCTCGAACATGCTGTGATCGATATAGGCGTCGGCGTGAAGTGGCTGAAGGAACAGGCGGGCGTCGAGACGGTTGTTATTCTTGGCAATTCGGGCGGCGGGTCTCTGATGGGGGCCTATCAGGCCGAGGCCATCGCGCCGACCTTGGGCGATCTTCTCAACAAAGCGGGCAAGGCCGCCTTGGCTGATCTGCCTCAGGCTGATCTCTATGTGTCACTCAACGCCCATCAGGGACGGCCAGAGGTGCTGACCGACTGGATGGATGGCTCTGTCATCGATGAGAACGATCCGGTCGCGACTGACCCGTCTCTTGACCCCTTCAGTCCTGAGAACAAGCCGCCCTATAGCGCTGACTTCATTGCGCGTTACAAGGCCGCTCAGATTGCCCGCAATCAGAAGATCACTGACTGGGCCAAGATCGAGCTTAAGCGGCTCAATGATGCAGGTATCCCAGATCGGATCTTCCCGCTCTTTCGCATTTGGGGCGATTTGCGGATGATGGACCCGACCATCGATCCGTCTGATCGTCAGCCCGAGTCCTGCTATCGCGGCCACCCGGCCATCGCCAATCGCTCACCGAGCATCGGGCGGGCCAATACGCTCAAGACTTGGCTTTCCATGTGGAGCCTTGAAACCTCGCGGTGCCGTGGGGGCGAGCAGTTGGCCAAGTTCCGCTTGCCTGCGCTGGTCGTGCAAGGCTTGGCCGATACGGGCGTCTTTCCCTCCGATGCGCACAAGATCTATAACAGCATTGGCTCGACCGATAAGACCTTGGCCATGATCCCCGGGGCACACTATTTCGAGGACTCATTGGCCAACCGCCACGCGGCCGCCGATCTGATCTGTGAGTGGGTGAGGGCGCGGTCCTGATCTGTTCCGAGCGTCTGTAGGGCCCCTTAAGATGGATGATACAGCCGACCTTTGCGAGGCTCTGGTAGACCTTGGCTTGATTGCAGAAGGCGAGCAGCCCCGGTTCAGCTTCATGACCGGCGGCGTGTCCTGTGATGTGGCTAAGGTCGAGACGGCTGATGGCAAGGTCTTCGTCATCAAAAAGGCCCTGTCACAGCTGCGCGTCGCGACCGAGTGGCTCGCGTCGGCTGATCGGTCAGCCTTTGAAGTCCAGTGGCTCAAGCTCGTTCGTGCCCACGTTAGCGCCGATCTGGTGCCCGAGGTGATCGCGGAGATGCCCGAGCGCCATATCTTCGTCATGGCTTATCTGCCCATCGAAACCCATCCGGTCTGGAAAGAGGAATTGCTTGAGGGCAGGGTTGATCCGGACTTTGCGGGGGCGCTTGGTCAAGCCCTCGTTCAAATTCACGCGGCGACGGCGAACGATCTCGCCCTTGCTCAGCAATTTGCCACCGATGATTTGTTTATGGCTCTGCGGATCGATCCGTTCCTGCTCCATGTGGCTAGAGGCCATGCCGATGTCGCTCCGGCGCTTCAAGCCTTGGCCTTCGACCTGCAGTCGCGCAAGATCGCGCTGGTTCACGGGGATGTAAGCCCCAAGAACATCCTTATCGGCCCTAAGGGTCCCGTGATCCTCGATGCCGAATGTGCGGTCTATGGAGACCCGGCCTTTGATCTCGCCTTTTGCCTTGCCCATTTGCTTATAAAGTCAGTTTTTATAAGGGATAAGGGTGTATTATTGATAGATTGTGTAAGGTCTTTGACTGGCGCCTATCTCACAGGGGTAGTGTGGGAAGACCCTCTGGCCCTCTCGGCGCGAACCGCAAAACTGGTCGCGGCCCTGTTGCTGGCACGGTTAGATGGCAAGTCGACAGCGCCCTATCTCACAGACGAGGCAGACAAGGCCTTGATCCGGCAGCAAGCCAAGGCGTTCTTGCAGGAACCGGCGCTGGACCTAGCCCAATTGATCAACCGTTGGACCTTTGAGGGGCGAGCGTGATGCGCAATCAGATTTCGAAAGTCATTGCTCGGCAGGTTTGGGACTCTCGAGGTCGCCCGACGATTGAGGCCGAGGTCACCCTAGCAAGCGGTGCCACAGGGCGGGCCATCGCACCGGCTGGAGCCTCTCGCGGTGCACATGAGGCGGTTGATCTACGCGATGGCGGCACAGCCTTCGGAGGCTTTGGCGTTGGGCGCGCCCTTGCCGGGGTCGAGGCAGAGATTGCGCCCGCCGTGATTGGCCGCGATGCGACCGATCAGGCCGCCATCGACCGGGTGCTAATCGACCTCGACGGGACGCCAAACAAGAGCCGACTGGGTGCCAATGCTCTGGTGGCCGTGTCGATGGCCAATCTGCACGCGGCTGCCGCCTCTGCTCAAGTGCCTCTTTGGCAATGGTTGGCGCAAGGTAGGCCCGTTCGAATTCCCTTGCCTGAAATCCAGATCTTCGGCGGCGGTGCCCACGCAGGTCGTCGGACCGATGTGCAAGATTTCATGGACATGGCCCCCAAGGCCGGGTCTATCCGTCGCGCGCTGGAGATCACCGCCGATGTCTATCGCGCCGCTGGGCAACTGATGGAGGCTAGG
>JBEGOG010000207.1:0-3920 GCA_041182125.1 Pseudomonadota bacterium | reverse complement strand
TGGCCATTCCCTATGCCGCTCCGCCGGTGGGGCCTTTGCGGTGGAAGCCGCCGCAACCCGCCAGCGCCTGGACCGGTGAGCGATTGGCAGAGGCCTTTGGATCGGTCTGCCCTCAACCGGGCGGCCTTCCTTCAACGCCTCGGTCGGAGGACTGCCTGACCCTCAATATTTCCATCCCCACCGGCACGACACCGGACGCCAAGCTACCGGTGCTGTTTCGTATCCATGGCGGTGGCTATGTGGGCGGTTCAGGCCCATCAGAACATTCCGCCGAAGTCTGGAACCCAGAAGGGGTGATCCTGGTCACCTTCAACTATCGGCTCGGCCCCCTTGGAATCCTAGCCCATCCCCTATTGATGGCTGAAGCGGCGGGTAGGCCACAGCCGGTCAATTTCGCGCTGTTGGACATGAAGGCGGCGCTTGAATGGACTCACCGAAATATTGCCGCCTTTGGCGGTGATCCGGCCAACCTGACCCTGACCGGCGTGTCGGCGGGCGGTGAGGGGGTGCAGCTCCTTCAGCTCATGCCGGGCACCGAGGGCCTCTTTGCTCGGGCCATTTCGTCCAGCGGCTATACGGCCTGGCCCTTGCCACGCGCCACCCCCACCGTTGATGGCGGCCCCGCGGAGGCCGTTCGGCTCGGCAGTGAAACCATAGTGCGGGCCAATGGCGGCAAAGAGCCAGCCGGCCTAGACGAGATGAGGGCCCTAGAGGTCAAGGCGCTATTGTCCTCGATCCGAGGCTTTCAGTTGCCCGTGATCGATGGGGTGACGCTTCTCGATGATCCTGTGACTCTGTTCTCAAAGGGTGCTGACCACCCGGTCCCGGTAATGACTGGGGGCAACAGCTATGAGGGCAGTGTTTTCCCCAGTTCCGGCGTGACCCCAGAGGCGGTGGTCGCCCTTCTGGGCGATCAAGCCCCCGCCATGAGGGCGCTCTATGCCGATGATTTCGCCGTCAGCGAAGCGCGGGGCATTAGCCGAATGTTTGGCGACATGCGCTATGTCTTTTCCAGCGCCGCCATGGTCTCGTCCGTGTCGCGCCGTCAACCGGCCTATCTTTACTATGTCACCTATGTCGAGCCGGATCGCCGGGTGACCCAGCCGGGCACCTTCCATGCGGGGGAAACAGGGCTCCTTCAGTGGGGCGGTCGCACACCTGCCAGCTTAGCGGCAGGCAATCCCGGTAAGGCGATGAGGAGCTATTGGCTAAACTTCATCAAGACCGGCGATCCCAATGGTGGGACCGAGCCCCTATGGCCCAAATCCACCCCTGACCAACCGCACTGGATGGTGTTTGGCGAGACGGTCGCGGTTAAGGATGACGTCTTGGCCGAAAAGCTCGCCCTGCTGCGGAAAATCCATTCGGCAAGGTTTGGCACTCAAGGCCAAGCGACGAGCCTTGGCCGACCGTCATTGGGACATTAGGCCTCTAATCGTCTGGGGCTTGTCGTGAGCCATAGTCTGGCTAATTTGTAATTGGTACAGGCGTGATTAACCCGCCATAGTGGGGGTAAGTCGGCGACTTTATTTGGGGTGGATTGCGCGTGGATAGGTCCGAACTGCTTCGTTCTTTGAGCATTGATCGTTCTGCGGGGGCGGACTCAGAGGGTGGCTCCTCCATGTCGCCGCTGCTCATCGCCGGGATTGTCGCCGGAGCGCTGGTCATAGGTGGGACCCTTGGCTGGGTGGTGAAGCCTGCGCCGAAGGTAAAGCCTGTTGTGGTTGCGGCCGCGCCTATGGGTGCCAACAAGGGCGTCGTTCGCCCCGGTGGCCTGACCGCTTCGGGCTATGTTGTGGCCCGCACCCGCGCCACCATCGCTTCGGAAGTGACGGGCCGGGTGGTCGAGGTGCGTGTCGAAGAGGGCCAGTCGGTCAAGGCCGGTCAGGTCTTGGCCATTCTTGACGGCTCTCTCGCCAAGGTCGATGCGGCCTCCAGCCAAGCGCGCGCCCTATCGGCTCAGGCCGCCGCAGATTCGGCCCAAGCGCAATATGTTCAGGCCCAGCGCGATCTGGCCCGTTACGAATCCCTCGCCGCGACCGGCTATGTCAGCGATGCCAATGTTCAGGCGGCGCGGCTCAAGGCGCGGGTGGCTCAAACCCAAGCGGCCCTGTCTCAGGCCCAGATGGTTGCCGCCCAGTCCGATGCCAATCGCAGCCGGGTTCAGCTCGGCAAATATGAGATCCGCGCGCCCTTTTCCGGCATTGTCATCGACAAGGCCGCCCAGCCCGGTGAAATCATTTCGCCCCTATCCGCAGGCGGGGGCTTCACCCGAACCGGTATCTGCACCATCGTGGATATGGACAGTATCGAGATCGAGGTGGATGTGAACGAGGCCTATATTGGCCGGGTCACAGAGGGTCAAAAGGTTGAGGCGGTTATGGACGCCTATCCGGACACCGTGCTTCCGGCCCATGTGATCGCCAAGATCCCCACCGCCAGCCGCGACAAGGCCACCGTTCGAGTCCGCATCGGATTTGACGGTAAAGACGTGCGTATCCTTCCCGAGATGGCCGTAAAGGTCACCTTCCTCGACGCCAAATCCTAAGATCGACCGATAGGACCCCCGACATGAGCGCCCTGATTCAGCTGAAGAATGTCAAAAAGACCTATAAGCGCGGTAAGGAAAGCATCACCATCTTTGATGGCTTGAACCTGACCATCGAGCAGGGCGATTTCGTCGCCATTATGGGCCCGTCCGGTTCGGGTAAGACCACCTTGCTCAACCTGCTCGGCGGCACCGACCGCAGCGACAGCGGCGAGATCAATTTCGATGGCGAGCGCATCGACGGCTATAATGAGGGCCAATTGGCGGGTTGGCGCGCCCGCAGCGTCGGCTTCATCTTCCAGTTCTACAATCTGATGCCGGTGCTCAATGCCGCCCAAAATGTCGAGCTGCCCCTGATGCTGACCAAGCTGCCCGCCAGCAAGCGCCGCGCCAATGTCGAGACGGCGCTCAAGATTGTCGGCCTCTGGGACCGGGCCAAACACAAGCCCAAGGAACTGTCCGGCGGTCAGCAGCAGCGCGTGGCCATTGCCCGGGCCATCGTCTCGGACCCCAAGTTCCTGCTTTGCGACGAGCCAACCGGCGATCTGGATCGCACCACGGCCAACGATATTCTCGGCACGCTACAGCAGCTGAATCAGGAACTGGGCAAGACCATCGTCATGGTTACGCACGACCCCGAAGCGGCTCGCTTTGCCAAGCGCACCTTGCATCTGGACAAGGGCGTCTTTGCTGAGGTCACCGCATGACCGACCTCGATCTGGTTTGGAAAAACCTGTTTCGAAAGCCGCTGCGGACCATCCTGCTGACGGTTTCGATCTTTATGGCCTTTTTGATCTTCGGCATCTTAACCAGCCTGAATGTGGCGCTGGATCGGGCGTCCGAGTCTGGCTCGGCGAGTAATCGTCTCGTGGTCTCCAACAAGATCAACTTCACCCAGTCTATGCCCTATGCCTATATCAACCGGGTCGCGGCCGTACCGGGCGTGACGGCGGTCACCTATCAAAACTGGTTTGGTGCCTATTATCAGGACCAAAGGACCAGCCGGTTCGTTGGCTTTGCCGTCGATCCCGAGACCTATATGGCAATCTTCCGCGATGAAGCGCGGCTGACCGACGCGGAACGCCAGGCCTTCCTGGCGGAGCGCACGGGGGTCATTGTCGGCAAGAGCCTTGCCGACCGTTATGGCTGGAAGGTGGGCCAAACCATCCCCATTAGCTCCAACATCTATAGTCAGGCCAATGGTCGGCGCAGTTGGGACATGAAGATCAGCGGTATCTTTACCGGTGCCAAGCCGACCGACCCCACCACGGCTATCTATTTTCATTATGACTATATGAACGAGACCATCACCTTTGGCCGCGATCAGGTGGGCACCATTACGGTGGTGACGGCCTCGCCCGACCAGAATGAT
>JBEGOG010000206.1:5242-9178 GCA_041182125.1 Pseudomonadota bacterium | reverse complement strand
GAGGTAAAGGTCGTCGTTGGTCACGGTCAGATGGCGCCGACCCAGCTCGAAAATGTCATGAGCGCCTTCTATGACGGCCAATATGATGTGCTGCTCTCGACCACCATCGTGGAGTCCGGGCTCGATATTCCAGCTGCCAACACCATGATCATCAACCGGGCCGACATGTTTGGCCTGTCACAGCTCTATCAGCTGCGCGGACGGGTGGGCCGGGCCAAGACCCGCGCTTATGCCTATATGACCACGCCCGCAGATCGTCAGATCACGGAATCGGCAGAGCGACGGCTCAAGGTCCTGCAATCGCTGGACAATCTGGGCGCAGGCTTCCAGTTGGCCAGCCACGACCTCGATATTCGCGGCGGCGGCAATCTGCTGGGCGACGAGCAGTCGGGCCACATCCGCGAGATCGGGGTCGAGCTCTATCAGCAGATGCTCGAAGACGCCGTCACAGAGCTGAAGTCCGCTGACGTCGATCTGACGGTGGACCGTGGCTGGTCGCCACAGATCAACACCGGGGCCTCGGTTCTGATCCCTGAATATTACGTGCCAGACCTCAACGTCCGTCTGGCCCTCTATCGACGCCTGTCCGATGCCGAGCGGGCCGAGGATCGCGAAGCCATGGCCGCCGAACTGATCGACCGCTTTGGTCCCTTGCCCGAAGAGGCGGGGCAGTTGCTCAAGGTCGTGGCGATCAAGGGCCTTTGCCGTCAGGCCAATGTCTCCAAGATCGATGTTGGACCCAAGGGCGCGGTGGTTGCTTTCCGCAAGGACGAGTTCGCCAATCCTCTGGGACTGGTCGGCTTCGTCCAGAAGAACAGCATCGCGTGGCGCCTTCGCCCCGACCAAAAGGTCGTCATCAAGGGCGAATGGGAAACCCCCAATCAGCGCCTTGGGGCAGCTGAACGGATCCTCACCGAACTGGCCCGCATTGCGTCTGCGGGCTAGTCGGTAAGGCCAGTTGCAGCGCGGTTAGCTGCGAACCTTCACGAACGAGCCGGGTGCGTCCTCGAGAGGCGAGTAGGGCCCCTTGGCCGGGTCGCGCGCTGGCACCATCTTGCCGGACTTCTCCGCCAGCCAAGCGGCCCAGTGCGGCCACCAAGAACCGGGATGTTCGACCGCGCCCGCGATCCATTCCTCGACCGTGCCGGGCAGGGCGCTGTTGGTCCAGTGCTGATATTTCTTGGCTATTGGAGCATTGATCACCCCGGCAATATGGCCTGACCCCGCCATAGTAAAGGTCGTTGGCCCGCCATAGAGCCGTGCGCCGCGATAGGCCGAGCGATAGGGCACAATATGGTCGTCGCGTGAGGACTGCACATAGACCGGCACCTTGATTTTGCTCATGTCCAAGGTCTCGCCGCCCATGACCAGTTCGCCCTTGGACAGCAGATTTTCCTTATAGAACTTGCGCAGGTAGAACATATGCAGGGTCTTGGGCATGCGCGTCTGGTCGGAGTTCCAGAATAGCAGGTCGAACGGCTTGGGCTCTTTGCCCAGCAGGTAGTTATTGACGAAGAAGCTCCAGATCAGATCGTTGGAGCGCAACGAGTTAAAGGTGTCGGCCATAGACTGGCCCGACAGGATGCCGCCGCCCTGATCGATTTGGGTCTCGATGTCCTTAAGCCAAGCCTCATCGGTGAAGAGGAGCAGGTCGCCAGCCTCGGTAAAGTCCTGTTGCGCGGCAAAGGTCGTGGCTGAATTGATCCGCGTGTCGCCTTTTGCGGCCATGTGCGCCAGGGCGCAGGCCAGAAGGGTACCGCCGATGCAGTAGCCAACTGTGTTAACCCGGTCGACGCCGCACTGTTTGCGCACCACGTCTGCGGCCTCATAGATGCCTTCATACATATAGTCTTCGAAGGATTTCTGGGCCAGCTTGGCGTCTGGATTGACCCAACTGGCCACGAACACGCTAAAGCCTTGGGCTGTCAGCCAGCGGATCAGCGAATTCTCGACCCGCAGGTCCATGATGTAGAACTTGTTGATCCAGGGCGGGAAGATCAGCAGCGGGATCTCGTGAACCTGCTCGGTGGTCGGCGAGAACTGCAGAAGCTGCAGAATGTCGTTCTGGAAAATGACCTTGCCCGGTGCCGTGGCGACATTCTCGCCGACAATGAATTGCTCCGCATCGGTCTGGCTGATGGCAAGCTTGCCGCCGCCACGCTCTAGGTCTTCGGCAAAGTTCTCCATGCCGCGCACCAAGCTCTCGCCGCCGGTCTCGATCACTTCGCGCAGGGCGGCGGGGTTGGAGGCGAGGAAATTGGTCGGGGCGATGGCGTCGGTCATCATCTTCATGAAGAACTCGACCCGGCGCTTGGTCATCGGGTCAACATCATCAACGCCCGACACCAGATTGTTCAGCCAGTTCGAGGTCAGAAGATAGGACTGTTTCATCACGTCAAAGACGGGATTGTCCGACCAATCCTTGTCGTTAAAGCGCTTATCGTTCGCGGCGGGACGCACGATGGGTTCGGGCGATTCGCCTGTCATCCGTTTGGCCGAGTTTTGCCACAGGTCCATATAGCGGCTGTAGAGATCGGCTTGGGCGCGCATCAGCCGGTCCGGCTGAGAGGCCAGCTTGCCAAAAACCTCGTTCAGGGCTGGGCCAACGTGGAACGGGTCTGGGCTAAGCGCCGCAGGGCGATCAGCTTGACGCAAGGCCGCCTCCGCGAACGCGCCTTGGGCGGTCATCGCCGCGCGGGCCAGATTGACCGACAGTTTTTCGATGGTCTCGCGCTGTTCTGCAGTGAGGGCTGCGGTCGCCTCGGCGAAGTCCATCGGGTCTGCAGTCGCCGTAAAAGGCGGATTTTGCGGTGCAGATTCAGCTTTTGGAGCCTTAGGCGGCGTGATTTTCGCCTTGGGCGCGCTCGCAGCCTTAACCTTTGCGCTCGCCTTTGTGGCGGCTTTGGGGGCAGGCTTTTTGGCTTTAACGGGGGAGGCTGTCTTTGCCTTTAGGGCAGGGGTCTTGACCGCCTTTGCCGCCGGGGTCTTGGCGCTAGCCTTTGCAACCTTTTTGGTCTTGGCGGTTTTGATGTCGTCCGGCATGCCTCTAACTCCCTGACTTTCGCCTCACCTATCGCGCATTAACGGATAGGCGGACTTTCGCTTTTGGCCATGATCGCATAAGACCTTAGCGACACAGAATATTGAACGTCTGGTTTTTCGATGCCCTGGGCAAGTCCTTTCCTGCTGAAGTCCGTCTGGCGCCTGTCACTCTGTGCGGGTTTGCTCGGTTCTGCGACGGCGTGCGTGCAGGTTAGCCCCTTTGCGATCCAGCCTGTCGATGCCGGTTCGCCCATCGCGGCCGACGTCAGCGCAGCCTCGAAAGCCCAGACCGATTTTCCAACATTTGCCAATATTCCTTCGGCCCCAACTGACGTCCGCTCGCCTGAGGCGTGGCGCAAGTCGGTCGCGAGTGCGTTGAAAGACAAGCGGGTTCTGGAAACTCAGGCCGAGGCCAATCCGGCGACCCTGTTCAACCCCGAAGCCTTTGCCAGCGCGGCGCGCGCGCGGGCGGCGATGAAGCCCGGCGACGTGCCTTCAACCACGTCGCGCGCTGAGACTGAGGCCTTCGCGAAGGACCTGCGTGAGCGAGCTACGCCGCCTCCGCCGCCTCAATAGGCGCCGGGGGCGTAAATGACCCATTCGTTCGTTGCAGCTTTGACCTTTGACAGGTTGGCCGCAACGCAAGACCCTTAGATATAATCGGTCCCCCGGAGGGGACAATCTCATGACCAACAGTTTCGATTTTCACCGTATCCGACGCCTGCCGCCCTACGTCTTTGAAGAGGTCAATAAGATCAAGGCGCGTCTGCGTGCGGAAGGCACCGACATCATCGATTTCGGCATGGGCAATCCAGACATGCCGACGCCGCCCCATATCATCGAAAAGCTTGTTGAAACGGCTCGCTCGCCCAAGACTGGCCGCTATTCAGCCTC
>JBEGOG010000206.1:0-5208 GCA_041182125.1 Pseudomonadota bacterium | reverse complement strand
CTGGACCCGGACACCGAAGTCATCGCTACGCTGGGCTCCAAAGAAGGCTTTGCCAATCTGGCCCAAGCCCTGACGGCTCCGGGCGACGTGGTGATCTGCCCAAATCCAGCCTATCCGATCCATGCCTATGGCTTCATCATGGCAGGCGGCGTGATCCGTCACGTTCCGGCCCTGTCGCCAGAAGAATATCTGTCGGGCATCAGCCGCGCCGTGCGCCACTCTGTGCCACCGCCAAGCGTGCTGATTGTCAGCTATCCGTCGAACCCGACGGCGCAGTGGGTTGATTTAGACTTCTACAAAGAAGTCATCGCGCTGGCCAAGAAGCACGACCTTTTGGTCCTGTCAGACATCGCCTATTCGGAAATCTATTTCGAAAATAACCCGCCGCCATCGATCCTTCAGGTCGAAGGGGCCAAGGATATCGCCGTCGAGATCAATTCTCTGTCCAAGACCTATGCCATGGCCGGTTGGCGCGTGGGTATGGTGGTTGGCAATGCGCGTATGTGCTCGGCCTTGGCGCGGGTGAAGTCCTATCTGGACTATGGGGCCTTTACGCCCATCCAGGTCGCCGCCGCCGCTGCGCTCAATGGGCCGCAAGACTGTGTCGATGAGATCCGCGCCATCTATAAGGGTCGCCGAGATACGCTGGTCAAATCCATGAAGGCGGCAGGGTGGGACATCCCATCGCCTCCCGCCTCTATGTTTGCTTGGGCACCGATCCCTGAACCCTATCGCGCCGCCGGATCGATGGCCTTTGCCAAGATGTTGATCGAAGAGGCGGGCGTGGCCGTGGCCCCGGGTCTGGGCTTTGGCGAGTATGGCGAAGGCTTTGTGCGGATCGGGCTGGTCGAAAACGAGCACCGCATCCGTCAGGCGGCTCGCAATGTCAAAAAGTTCATCCAGAACTCGGATGAAATCCTCAGCCGCTCGCCTGTCATGGCGGGCCTCTAACGGCTGAAAGCCTCTAAGGAGCCATGATCATGGCGGATCAATCGAGCGGACGAAAAGTTTGGCGCGTCGGCGTGGCGGGACTGGGCACAGTCGGCGGGGGGCTGTTGAGCTTTCTGGCCGAGCGCCCAGACTTTGCCCCTGCCGGTGGCCATGCTGTCGTGACCGGTATCTGCGCGCGCTCCCGGTCGCGGGCGCGGACCGTCGATACAGCCGCCATGACCTGGTTCGATGATCCTGTGGCGCTCGCCAAGTCACCGGACAATGACATCTTTGTCGAACTGATCGGCGGGTCTGATGGTCCGGCCAAGGCCGCTGTCGAAGCGGCGCTCGCGCTGGGTAAGCCTGTCGTCACAGCCAACAAGGCCTTGATCGCCTCCCATGGTGCGGAACTGGCCAAGCTGGCCGAAGCCAATGGCGCGCCCTTGTTATTTGAGGCCGCCGTGATGGGCGGCACGCCTGCGGTCAAGATCTTGCGCGAGTCGCTGGTCGGCGAAGAGGTGGTCAGCGTCTCAGGCATCCTCAACGGAACGTGCAACTACATCCTCACCGAGATGGAGACCAAGGGCAGCAGCTTTGCCGACGTCTTGGCTGAGGCTCAACGCCTAGGCTATGCGGAGTCTGACCCTACGACGGACGTGGGAGGCTTTGACGCGGCTCACAAGATCACCATCCTTGCCGCGCTCGCCTTTGGCGGCGCACCGAACTTTGCTGCGGCTGAGATTGAGGGCGTGGATCAGGTTGAGTTGGAGGATATTAAGCTCGCTCACGACCTTGGCTATCGCATCCGTCTGGTCGCGTCGGCGGTGCGAGAGGGCACGGGTGTCGCTGTTCGCGTCCATCCTGCGCTCGCACCCTTTGGTCACCCCTTGGCCGAGACACGCGGCGCGCTCAATGCCCTGTTCATCGAAGGTCGCCGCATTGGCCGCATCTTCATCCAAGGCCCCGGCGCGGGCGCTGGACCAACCGCCGCCGCCGTCGCTGCCGATATTGCTGACGTTATGACCTTGGCCAAGCGGCCGGTCTTCCAGTCGCCCGCCAGTACGCTGGTTGCTGAGCCCGCCATTAGTGCTGCCGACCGCGTCAGCCGGGTCTTTATCCGCCTGAAGGTCAAGGATCAGCCCGGTGTCATTGCTGCCGTGTCTGAGACGCTGGCCGATGCAGGTGTCTCGATTGATGGTTTCCTGCAAAAGCCGTCGCAAGGCGAAGGGGCCGTCCCCATCGTCCTGACCACCCATGCCACGGCTGAGTCCGTCGTGCTTGAAGCGGTCGAACGGATTGCGCGTCTACCCGCCATGCTGGAGCGACCCAAACTATTGCGTATCGCGCGGGTTTGAGAATCTACCGATAATAGCCCTATGGGCAGGAGAAGCCGACTATGAGCTCGAACAATCTAGACCGCAGCCTACTGATGGATGCCGTGCGCGTTACCGAAGCCGCTGCAATCGCATCCTGGTCCGAGGTCGGCCGTGGTGACGAAAAGGCTGCAGACCAAGCCGCTGTCGACGCCATGCGTACCGCGTTGAATGAATTGAACATCGACGGCGTCATCGTCATCGGTGAGGGCGAGCGCGACGAAGCGCCGATGCTCTATATCGGTGAGAAGGTCGGCACCGGTAAGGGGCCACGGGTCGATATCGCTCTTGACCCGCTCGAAGGCACGACCTTGACGGCGAAGGCTATGGCCAATGCTCTGGCCGTGATGGCTTGGGCCCCGGCAGGCACCATGCTCAATGCGCCTGACACCTATATGGACAAGATCGCCTGTGGCCCCGGCTATGAGGACGGCATTATCGACCTCGACAAGAGCCCTGCCGACAATGTGCGGGCGCTGGCCAAGGCCAAGGGCGTTGAGCCGTCGGACATTACGGTCTGCGTTCTGGACCGTCCGCGTCACGCTGAGATCATTGCCAGCCTGCGTTCGGTGGGTGCGCGCGTCTATCTGATTACAGATGGTGATGTGGCCGGTGTGATGAACACCGCTGATCCGGATACGGGCGTTGATCTCTATGTCGGCCAAGGCGGCGCGCCTGAAGGCGTTCTGGCCTGCGCGGCGCTGAAATGTGTCGGCGGTCAGTTCCAAGGCCGTCTGGTGTTTCGCAATGCCGATGAGCGCGCGCGGGCTGCCCGTCTGGGCATTACCGACCTGGATAAGAAATATACGCTCCACGAGATGGTCCGGGCCGACGCGATCTTTGCGGCGACCGGTGTCACTAAGGGTGCCTTGCTGGATGGGGTGACTCTGAAGGACGGCTTTGTTCATACCCATACGCTGGAAATTCGGATGAAGCGCGCCCTCTGACATGACCACTGACGGGGCGACCGTTGGCTATCTGGGTGTGTCTCGCTCGCTGAGCGGGCGCGCCTGGAGGCTACGGCCTGCCGCTGACAGTGATGTGCGGGGATTGCAGCAGGCCACGGGGCTCAGCGAGCCTCTGGCCCGGGCGCTGGCCTCCCGTGGCATTAGCCGCGACCAGGCCGACAACTATCTGAACCCGACCTTGCGCGGGCTGTTTCCCGACCCTTCCAGCTTCACCGACATGGACCGTGCTGCCGAGATTCTGGTCGACGCGCTACAGTCCAAGCGGCCCATGGCCGTGTTCGCGGACTATGACGTGGACGGCGCCTCCAGCGCAGCGCAGCTTGTCCGCTGGTTCCGGGCGATGGGCCAAGACCTGCCGATCTATGTGCCGGACCGGATCCTCGAGGGCTATGGCCCCAGTCCGATTGCCTTCAAGCGTCTGAAGGATCAGGGCGCTGAACTGGTCATCACGGTCGACTGCGGTGCAGCGGCCTATGACGCCATCGCTTCTGCCGTCGATATTGGCCTAGAGGTCGTGGTCATCGACCATCACCTGATGCGCGAAGACCCGCCCAAGGCCGCTGCGGTGGTCAATCCCAATCGTCCGGGCTGTCAGTCCGGTCAGGGCGTGCTGGCGGCGGCAGGCGTGGTGTTCGTGCTGCTCGCTGCCCTCAACCGCGAGGCGCGCCGCCGAGGGCTGTTTGCAGGCCGTTCAGAGCCTGACCTGCGCCAATGGCTCGACCTGGCGGCCATGGGCGCGATCTGCGACGTGACCAGCCTGACCGGCTTCAACAGGGCGTTGGCGTCTCAGGGCCTCAAGGTCATGTCCAACTGGGGCAATCCTGGCCTCAAGGCGCTGCTCGACGTGGCAGGCAGCAAGGGACCTGCAGGCGTTTTCCATGCGGGCTTTATCTTGGGGCCACGGATTAATGCCGGCGGACGGGTTGGGCGGTCTGACCTTGGCGCACGGCTCCTGTCGACCGATGATCCCGAAGAGGCACGCGACATCGCGGCCCAACTGGACCTGCTCAATGCCGAGCGCAAAGAGGTTGAGAAACAGGTTCTCGATGAGGCGGTCGAGCGCATCGAGCACGAAACCAACCTCGATCCCGACGCGCCGGTGATTCTGGTCTCAGGTGACGGCTGGCATCCGGGGGTGATCGGCATCGTCGCGGGCCGCCTCAGAGAGCGCTACCGCAAGCCGGTCATGGTCATTGGCATTGATCGTCCGGCCAATGTCGGCAAGGGCTCTGGACGCTCCCAGACGGGCTATAATCTCGGGCGAGCGGTGCAAGGGGCCTATGAGGCGGGCCTGCTGCTGTCGGGCGGTGGTCATGCCATGGCAGCGGGTCTGTCTGTGCGCCCCGAACTGATCCCCGAACTTCGTGCCTTCCTCGAAGAGAAACTGTCCCACGAGCGCGAAGAGGCCGAGGCGGCTGATCTGTTCGATATTGATGCTCTGGTGTCTGCGGGCGGGGCAGGGCGCGCCCTCTATGACGACTTCCAGCGCTTAACCCCCTTCGGCCCGGGCAATCCAGAGCCGGTCTTTGCGGCGGCGGGCCTTCGGGTCGATCAATCCTCCTCGCTCAAGGGCGGGCACGTGCGCTGTACCCTCACCGACGAGCGCGGCGGCAAGCTGCGGGCTGTCGCCTGGCGGGCAGGGGACACCGAGATCGGCAAGACCCTGCTGCAACGTGGCGCTCTGGTCCATGTGGCCGGTCGTTTGAAGGCGGATGACTGGAACGGCCGCAACGGCGTTGAGCTCGAGATTGACGACGCGGCAGACCCCCGACTTTGCCATGGCTAGCGATCAGTTCGCATTTCCTTGGAAATTTCGCATAGACAAGCTTGCGCCCTCCAAGGAACGCGGATATACGGCGTCTCCCATCGATGAGGTCCCTTCGTCTATCGGTTAGGACATCAGATTTTCAATCTGGGGAGAGGGGTTCGACTCCCCT
>JBEGOG010000205.1:0-3944 GCA_041182125.1 Pseudomonadota bacterium | reverse complement strand
TTGGCGCACCCGACACGATTCGAACGTGTGACCTTTGCCTTCGGAGGGCAACGCTCTATCCAGCTGAGCTACGGGTGCCTTCGAGGCCCTGTAGGGCCTGCGGCTTGTGGGCGGAGTGTTAGCGCAAGGATGGGGCGGGCGCAATCTTGGTTGAGCGGTAGGACACGGGTTTCATCATCGCGTTGCGCCCTACGCTCATCGCGACCCCGCACCCGCTAGTCCTTGGTCGGGTCAGCGGCGGTGGGGTCGGCATAGGTGAGGGCGAGGAAGACGTCTTCCAGATCGGGATCTTCGGTGGCCAGGTCCTTGATGGCCACACCGGCTTCGCGTACGCGGTTGAGCACCTCTTCGACCCCGGCTGTAGCGGTCTTGAAGGTCACGGCCAAGCGGCCATCGGGGCGCAGGCGCGCGTCAAACCCGCCAAGGTCTGGCACGGCGCTGAGCGGCTCACGCGGGGTGATGACCACCGCGCGGGTATCGAGCCGTTGCAGCAAGCTAGAGGTCGGCTCGCAGGCCACGACCTTGCCGCGGTTGACGATGGCGATCGTATCGCAGAGCTCTTGCGCCTCTTCCAGATAGTGGGTGGTCAGGACGATGGTCACGCCCAGATCGTTCAGGCCCTTAACATAGGACCAGAGCTGGCGGCGCAGCTCGACATCGACCCCGGCGGTCGGCTCGTCGAGGATCAGCACCGGCGGGCGATGGACCATGGCCTTGGCCACCATCAGGCGCCGCTTCATGCCGCCGGACAGGGCCCGGACATAGGCGTCGGCCTTGTCGCTGAGACCTAGAGCCGCCAAGAGCGCGTCGGTCTGTCGCTCGGCCTTGGGCACGCCATAGAGACCGGCCTGCACCTCAAGCGATTCGCGGGGTGTGAAGAACACGTCAGCGGCCAGTTCTTGCGGCACGACCCCGATGGCGGCGCGGGCATCGCGCGGACGGCTGTCAATGTCGCGGCCCCAGATCGAGACCGTGCCTGACGTCTTTTGCGTCAGACCGGCGAGAATATTGATGAAGGTCGATTTTCCCGCCCCATTGGGCCCCAACAGCCCAAAGATCGAGCCGCGCGGCACGGCCAGATCAATATGGTCTAGCGCCGTCTTGGCCGCCGTGGTGCGGGTGGCAGGATAGGTCTTGACGAGGCCGCGCGCCTCGATGGCGTAATCAGGAAGGGTCATGGCCCTAGGGTATTGGCGGGTGGACGGGTCCGCAAGCAAAGAGAAGGATTTTGCCGAATTGACGCCCCTTCGACCGCGCCTTAGGTATGCGCCATTGGGGCTCGTTAAGCAGACCGATAAGATGGAGTTGCGCCATGACCGCTAAACCAACCGATACGGCAGGCCCTGCGGGCGAGGTCGTCTATGTCCATGGTCACCGCCTCGCCTGCGACGGCGTCGGCGGCGCGCTGGGCCATCCGCGCGTGTTCCTAGAGATGGGTGACGAGGCCTTTGTCGACTGTCCCTATTGCGACCGCCGCTTCATCCATACCGAGGCCAGCCCCAAGGCCGCCAAACATGAGGCCCAGGTTCCAGGCGTCTATGAGATCGGCGGCGGGCACTAACCCCTAAACCCCAGAGGTCCCCCGAGGCCCCCTAACGGGCCCTCGGGTTTCGTCTCTTCAGTCAAATATGTCGAACAGGTCAAAGCGCTTTTTCTTGCCGCGCTTATAGTGATCGTCGTCGTCATCATCGTCCTTGTAGCGCCTTGGCGGCTCTTGTCGGCCATAGGGCGCTTGGTAGGGTGCTTGATAGGGCGCGCCTTGAGGTGGAGGCGGCGCAGAACTTTCCGGCGGGGCAGACGACCCTGCGACCAGCTTTTCCAGCTCACCGCGATCCAACCAGACCCCGCGACAGGTGGGGCACATATCAAACTCGACGCCCTGACGGTTTACGGCGGTCATGGACTGGTTGCAGTTGGGGCAAAGAAGCAGGGGCATAGGTCATCCTTCTGAACATTAAGAAAGGGTGCGCCCGACACTGACGGTCTGGGTGTGGGGTGGGGGGTAACCCTAGAACCAGCACCGAGCGCACCCGATGCGGTCCGACATCACGTACAACCGTCAAAGACAGTCGCAAACGTCAGAGGGGCCCGGTCCGCATTCCCGATGTAGGGGCTGAGGCGGAGGGTTTCAAGAGGGGCGCTAGTCGAGATGTCCCGCACATCTTAAAATGGCGAGAGCCTCACCAGAGACAGGGCGCACCGAAATGAATTCTTCGGTCGAGACCGGCCCCAGGCCGAGGGCCTCAATGGCCGCATGATCATAGAGGCCAGACAGGATGGCCATGCCGAGTGGCCGCAAGAGATCGCGCGCGCCGCCATTGGCCCTGATCCGTTTCATATAGTCCCGCTGCTGGGCCAAACCTTCGATCTGCAGGCGGTGGATGGGCCGACCGGGGAGCTTGCTGAACAGGGCAGCAATCCGGCGACTGGCGCTGCCCACGCGAAGAATGCCGTCACGGTCTGCCAGATCGAGGGCTTGCCAGAAATTTCGGGGATAGGGCTCAGCCTTGATCAGCCACCAGATGTTGGAAAGGCTCTGGGCCGACAGGGTGCGTTTCTGATCCCGGTTCTGGCCGGGATTGAGATAGTTGGGACGGACGAGCACCAGCCCCACATCGCAGACGGCCTTGATCTCGTCCGAGCGCAGCAACAGGGCAATATGGCCCTGACATTCGAGGGGAATGGTCCAGTTGCGGCCCATCGTGTTCTTGATATCGACCTCAACCCCATCCACCAAAAGGTCCAACACCCGGCCCTTGGGGAATTTCAGCAGGTTGCGAACGAGGATTTCCATCTTGGTGCCCAGATAGGTCTTCTCGGTCTTTTCCAGATCGGCAAGCACGAACCGGTTGGAACGGGCCGTGTCGATCACCTCGTCGATGGCGGTGCGAAAGAGGACGGGGAACCTTTGGCTGAGCAGTTCGGTGCCGCCTGCCTGTCGATAGAGGGCCTCAACCACGGGGCTCAGGACCGCGAAGTCGGGATGGTTGGAGTCAAGGGGCTGCGGGCTCATACAAGCTATAATTGTGCCCAGACGTTACAAATGTCTGAAGCCGCCTTCAGCCAAAGGCGCGGTGGACCGTCCGGCGCTGCATCATAAGCTTCAACTGTTCGGCAACGGCAGCGGCGACCGGCGGCGGGAAGGCATTGCCGACCTGGCGATAGGCGGCGGTCTTGCGGCCATGAAACTGCCAGGCATCGTCAAAGCCCTGAATCCGCGCGGCCATGCGCACGGTCAGTTTGGGCATACCGACAAAATCAGGGTCGGGGGCTAGATCGGCCAGCGTCTTGCCATTGACCCCCAACGAGGCCCAGGCCTGCCGCGCCCGCGTCGGTCCTAGGTCCGGTCCGCCGTGCTTTTTTGAGCCACCGACTAGGGTTGGGGCAATATCATCGGCCCGCGCCGCCCACGCCTTAGCCCCCAGCCAGCCACGCTCGGCCATCAGGTCACCGAGGGTTTCCCCCACAGTCGGCGCATTGATGCGCGAGGCGGCGGGCCATTCAAAGCCGTCCTTGAGATCATCGCGCAGGGCGACAATGATCACCCGAGGGCGCAGTTGCGGCACTCCATAGTCACAGGCATTGAGCAGCCGCCACTGGGCCTCATAGCCGAGCTTTTTCAGCTCATTGCGGATGAAGCCGCGATAGTCCTCGAACACAGCCCCCAGAAAACCGCGCACATTCTCGATCATGATCGCCTTGGGGCGGGTCTCATCGACGAGGCGAATGGCGGCAGGAAAGAGGTTGCGCTCGTCATCCTTGCCCAACTGCTTACCAGCCACCGAAAAGGGCGGACAGGGCAGCCCCCCGGCCAAGAGATCAATGCCGCGATAGCCGGTGCCGTCAAACAGGTTGAGGTCCTGCTCATGGACGCGCCATTGCGGGCGGTTCAGGGTGAGGGTCTTGCAGCAGTCGGAATCGATCTCGACCACCCCGGCATGGTC
>JBEGOG010000204.1:0-3953 GCA_041182125.1 Pseudomonadota bacterium | reverse complement strand
GTCGGTGCCTGCTTGCTTGAGGTCTGCATCCGGCATCCGCCCTCGGGTCCAAGCGGGTAAGATGGCCGAGGCGCGGGCAATGTCCTCAGCAAAATGCCAGCGGTAGTGGAACATGGCCTTGGTCAGCCATTCGTCGCCATAATCTTCCAACAGGGCGTCGATCAAGGCGAGGGCGGGATCGGAAGGCCGAACCGAACGGTCTGAAAACTGTGTCTCAAGCCGACGGATAATCGGTGTGGAGTCCGTAACAGGCTGAACAGTTCCGGTCTCATCGGCAAAATAGAAGGTCGGCAGTAGGCTCACCTTGGGCTTGGGAAAGCCGGGAATCTCACGAGAGCCCAAGATCAGTCGATAGGGAATTCGCCGGAAGCGAAGCAGAGCGAGCATCTTGCGGGTGTAGGGCGAGCCGGGCACGCCGCTCAAGGTGATCAAACTGTCCTGTGCCGTCATCGCAAAGCTCCCGATTTTCACTGTCAAATGGGCTAATAACCGAAATTCCGGTTCACAAACTGCCTTGAGCGTCTTGTTTCAATCGGAATTGAAGTTCACATTGTATGGCATGCATTGTGAGGGGTGTGAAGGTGGGTATAGGCGTTCGAACGAGCTTTGCTAAGGCACTGCGTTCGCGCATCAGCCTCGCTGCTCTTGCGCGTCTTCTCCATGATCCGTTGGTTCATTTCCTCGTCGCGGGCCTGCTGATCTTTTTTGCGTCACAGGCGTGGCGTGATGTCCATGATCGGCGTGTGATCCTGGTCACGCCCGAGCGCGCAGCGGAACTGAGCACCAAATATAGGCTTCAGTTTGGGGCCTCGCCCTCTGAGGCACAGATGACCCAACTGATCGATGCCTATGTCCTGCAGGAGGCGCTCTATCGTGAGGGCAAGGCGATGGGTCTTGACCGAGATGACGAGATCATCCGTCGCCGGTTGGCCCAGAAAGTGACATTCTTACAGCAGGATCGCAGCCTGCCCCCACAGCCCTCGACCGATGAGCTTGAGGCTTGGTATGCTGGCCATCTCAAGGACTATGCCACCCCTGTTCGGATCACCTACAGTCATCTCTATTATTCGGCAGATGGGGTTGAGGATGAGATCGCCCGCGCCCGCGCCGCCAAGGCGCTTGCGGCACTGAAGTCGGGCGGTAAGCCGGAGGGTGCGGGCTCTGATGATTTTCCCTATCAAAATGCTTTTGGGTCTCAAACCCCAACCGAGGCACGGCGCCTGTTCGGGGATAGTGAATTTACCCAGCAGTTCGAAACCGCCCCGCTGGCCACATGGTCCGGGCCCTATCGTTCGGGTTACGGTTGGCACCTTCTCAAGGTCGAGGCCCGCATGCCGGGTGCCACGCCTGCCTTTGGGGAGGTCCAAGATCGGGTCCGCGAAGACTATCTCCATGCCGCTCAAGCCAAGGCCAATGGGGAGGCCTTAGAGCGTCTCAAGGCGCGCTACAGGGTGGTTCGGCAAGATCTTGGGGGGCAGCCTTGAGACCTTGGCTACGCCATTTGCTGCCCTTGGTCCTGAGCCTTTGGACCTTGACGGTTCCGGCGACGGTGCGCGCGCATGAGGTGCGGCCAGCCCTCTTACAGATCACACAGACAGCGCCTTCGAGCTGGTCGATCTTCTGGAAACAGCCTGCGGCCGGGGAGGTCGCCCTGCGCCTGACGCTGCATCTGTCCAGTGGCTGGCTTGAGGCTAAGCCCACCGATCAATATGTCGCGCCGGGGTTTTTGGTTCGAACCTGGCAGGTCAACTCATCTATACCCCTGCTTGGCCAAAGCCTTACGATCGAGGGGCTCGACCAGACCATTACCGACGTCTTTGTTCAGGTCTCATTCCGCGATGGACGCCATCTGGACGCAGTGGTCAAACCCGATCAGCCGCGCCTCTTGCTGGTCATGGGACAAAAGGCGGAGTCGCCTGCCGTGATGGGCTATCTGCGGCTTGGCATTGACCATATTGCCGCTGGAATTGATCACCTTCTGTTTGTGCTGGGTCTGCTGCTTTTGGTCGGCCTCAACCGCCAGATCATCAAGACCGTCTCGGCCTTCACGGTCGCCCACAGCCTGACCCTGACCGCAGCGGCGCTCGGCCTAGTCAACGTGCCGACGGCGGTGATCGAGGCTCTGGTCGCTCTGAGCATCGTCTTTGTCGCGGTTGAACTCTTGGCGCGGCCGGGTCAGGACAAGACCCTCCTGCGGCGGCACCCTTGGCTCGTGGCCTTTGTCTTTGGGCTTCTGCATGGCTTCGCCTTTGCAGGGGCCTTGGAGCAGATCGGTCTGCCGCCAAGCTCTGCCCTGCTGTCGTTACTGCTTTTCAATATCGGGGTCGAGATAGGCCAATTGGCCTTCATCGCCCTTGCGGTGGTGATGATCCTGATCCTTCGACGCCTGAGAGAGCGCTTGCCGTGGGATCTCGCGCCTGCCGCCCGCCTAACCCCTGCCTATGGAATTGGTTGTTTTGCATCGTTCTGGTTCATCGAGCGCCTGATTGTGGCGTTTCAATGAGAAACCTTAGGAGAGTTCTGATGTCTCATTGTTGGCCGACCCTGATCTGTGCGCTCATTGTCTGCAGTTGCACCGCCCAAGCGCATAGTCCGCAAACCCCTAAGTCTGTTGGTCCCGAGACCGCTGTGACCGCGTCCGAGGTCACAGCGAGCGAGCGACAGGTCTATTTCGGTGAGATGCACCTCCATACCAGCTATTCCTTCGATGCCTGGGGCATAATGGCCACCAAATCTACGCCTGACGAAGCCTATCGCTTCGGGCGCGGCGAGACGGTCGAGGTCAATGGTCAAGCCATTCGGCGGGGTTGGCCGTTGGACTTTATGGCTGTGACGGACCACTCGGAAAATATGGGACTGCTGAACCAACTGGATGATCCTTTGAGTGAAATTTCTCAAAGCGCCATCGGCAAGGAAATTGCTAAGGATCCCGTCAAAAGCTTCAACATGTTGCGGCAGGCCAATCAGGAGCGTCGCCTAATACCGGGTCTTGATCCGGTGAGCGCGGGCAAGACGGCGTGGGGACGGCAGGTGGCGGCTGCCAACGCCAACTATCGTCCGGGCAAGTTCACGACCTTCATTGCCTATGAATGGTCCCAGATGAATGAGGGCAAATATAACCTGCATCGCAATGTGTTCTTTGTCGGTGACAAGGCCCCCTTGCCCTTTTCGTCCGCCGATTCCGGTAAGCCTGAAGATCTATGGACCTATCTGGAAAAGAACCGCGCTCAAGGGATGGATGCCATCGCCATCCCGCACAATCCCAACGCCTCTAACGGCTTGATGTATGACTGGAACATGAGCGATGGACGGCCCATCGACCAAGCCTATGCCGAACGTCGCATGCGTAACGAGCCCTTGAGCGAGATCGTTCAGAACAAGGGCCAGAGCGAGACCATACCGGAACTGTCACCCAATGACGAGTTTGCCAATTTCGAAATTTACGACACCCTTCTGACCCAAAGAGACGTCAAGGGTCAGGTCAATGGCAGCTACATCCGTCAGGCCTTTGGCCGGGGTCTGGTCATTCAGCAAAAGACCGGTGGTAACCCTTTCAAGTTCGGTCTGGCCGGGGCGAGCGACTATCATAATGGTATCTCGACCTCTGACGAAAAGGCCTTTGCGGGCAGTCCGGGTGGCATTGATCCCAATGTCAATGTGCCTACCGGCGATGCGGCGAAGAAGCTTTTAGGGATCATTCAAACCCGGTCTCTGATTGATGACCAGGCGGCGCGAACGGGCAAGCCACCCGCTATCAACAATCCGATGCAGGGCGGCTCGTCTGGGCTGACGGGGGTCTGGGCTGAGCAGAATACGCGCGAATCGATCTTTGCCGCCCTCAAGCGCAAGGAGACCTTCGCGACCTCTGGCCCGCGGATCAGGGTGCGGTTTTTCGGTGGCTGGGACTTTAGCCCGGCAACCCTTCGCAAGGCCGATTGGACCAAGCAGGCCTA